>JAITNC010000133.1 GCA_031290675.1 Campylobacteraceae bacterium
AAATAAATTGCTCAAATTTATCTACCGACCTAAGCCCAATTTTTATTTGGTCGCTTGTTTAGATTTCAAAGATTGACATTGACAAAAATATGTTTCTAAAGAACGCTAACACTCATAAACGTATGAGGGTTAAAAGCCTTGCTTGTGGTTTGAAAGAGGCGATAAAGCCGCTTTCCTGTTTCAAACAAGGACGAAATTATATAGTTATGATGCTTAAGGGGAGCTGATTATTTAGAGGGTTTGAGAAATATTTTTTGAGTTCACGAACCACGTCCACAACAATGTAATTACTACCACACGTATCTAAATAAATCATTACTGAGTGTGTAAATTTTTGGTAAAAATGGGGTCAAATTTCTCAAAATAATACTTTTGCGGCAAATCATAAAGACCACCGCAAAAATCGCTCAAAATCAGTTTGCTGAAACAGCAGTAAGTACTCCCGCGACCAACGGGTCGTCTGTAGTCTTGAGATATTGCTCAAGGCGAGGGTCGGAAAACGCTTGAATCAATTTTTTGATATTTGGGTCATTTAGATATTTTGTTCCGATTACTAAGCGGCAAGCGAAAGTTCTCGGAGCTTCAGGAAATAAAAGTCCTTTGCTTCTCGGAACTTTTCCGGCGTCAAAATTTGAAATATAGCCTATGGAAACATCAACCGAGTCCAAAATGCGAGGCAGCGTTTCTAACTCAAACTCTTTAAATTTAAACTCGTGAGGGTTTTGCGTGATATCTTTCAGTTTGGCTGTTCTTGTTTCTATCTCTTTATTTAACTCCAACAATCCGGCTCTCTGCAAAAGCCAAAGAGCTTGTCCTTGATTTGCGCCGTCAGCAGGCAATGCGACCAGTGCGCCGTTTGGAATCTCATCTATGCTTGCGTATTTATCCGAATACAAACCAAATCCCCACTGAAATACCTCAACAGTAGGCGTCAGCTCAAAACCTGTTGCTTCTATGACCTGTTTTAGCCACCATTGGTGTTGATAGATAGACGCCGCAAATCTTCCCTCAGCTACGGCGAGGTCTGCTTGTGTGCCATCAGTCAAAGGCACGCCCTCAAGCTTTATGCCAAAATCGGGAGCGATGTGTTCATCTATAAATTTGATAATCTTCTCCTCACCCGCATAAGATGGCGAATAATGCACTTTTAGAGTTGTTCCAAAAGTCACAACATTTGAGGCGTTTCTTTGCACGATATAGAAAGCCGCTACTGCTACAAGCGCGATGAGGACGATAGCTATGACTATACTCAACGCTTTGCTCTTTTTTTTGATTTCAAACCTGTTTGTTTGTTTCTCTGACATCTAATTCCCCTTATTTTTTTATCAGTTATTTTTTGGCGGCTTCTTCACGCTTGACTTTCTCTATATCACGGTAACCTGCCGCAGGGTGCGTACTTGGCAGATATTTGCGTCCAAAGAGTTTTTCACGCAAAGTACCGTCTTTATAAGACGTAGGATAGACCCCTCTTTTTTGAAGTTCCGGCACGAGATGTTTGATAACATCTTCCCAAGTTTCGTGCGAGACAGCATAGGCGACGTTAAATCCATCAACATCTGTCTCGGCTACCCAAGCTTGCAAAGCATCTGCTACAGTAGTCGCCGAACCCACAAAAACAGGTCCCGGTCCGCCGATACCTACCCAATTTATCACATCTTCAACAGTCCACTCTTTTTCTGTTCCGTGAGTGAGATAATCAACAAACGTTGAGCCTGCGCCGAGGTCAATATTTTTGGTCAAATCTGTAGGTTTGAACTGGCTAAAATCAACTCCCGTCCAGCCTGAGAGAAGAGCCAACGCGCCTTCGCGTGAAATATATTGCTGATAGTCTTTATATTTGGCTTGCGCTTTTTCGTCGCTCTCGTCTACTATGATAGTTATGATGTTAAATACAAGCACATCGTAAGGGTCTCGTCCTGCCTCTTTTGCTAAAGAGCGAATATTTGATACGATTTGCTTTATGCCTGACGCCTCAGGACCCGAAATAAACGCAGCTTCAGCGTGTTGGGCGGCAAATTTTTGACCGCGCGGTGAAATACCCGCTTGAAACAAAATAGGCGTGCGCTGTGGAGAAGGCTCACCCAAATGTATGCCCGGAACAGTGAAATATTTGCCTTTATGTCCGATTTCGTGAACTTTGTCAGGGTCGGTAAATACGCCGCTCACACGGTCGCGTTTCACAGCGTCCTCTTCCCAAGAACCCTCAAGCAGCTTGTATATGACACGTACATATTCGTCCGCTATCTCGTAACGCTCATCGTGGTCGCCGAGATTGTTCCAGCCGATATTGTGCGCGCCGCTGTCAAGATAAGATGTTACTATGTTCCACCCAACACGGCCATTTGTATAATGGTCTGCCGACGTCAAACGACGGGCAAACGGATAAGGGTGTTCAAAAGATGTTGAGGCCGTTACGCCTATGCCTATGTGTTTTGTAGCTTGAGCGATAGGACCCGCCAGCTGCAAAGGGTCATTGACCGGAATCTGCGCCCCGCTTCTGATAGCTGCACGGGCGTTACCATCGTAAATATCATAATACCCTATAACATCAGCGATGAAAAATGCGGTAAAAAAGCCTTTTTCCAGCTTTTGTGCCAATTCTGTCCAATAATTGAGGTCTTTATACTGCCAAGAACGGTCACGTGGGTGACGCCAAAGACCCGGAGATTGATGCCCAACGCAATTCATCTCAAAAGCGTTAAATACAAATTTTTTGTTTTTATTGCTCATAATGTACTCCTTCAAGCGATTTGCCCGAAACCGCCGCCAAATGTAGAGTGGTAATTTTCATACTCATACTCTCTCCTCAATATGTAAATTTTAGTTGGGTTTTTCTAACCATATATATCCTCAACCAATACGAGATATTAATATTATTTTACTTAATACCATATTAACTTTATAGATTTAGTTAAGATTGGATATTAATACGGTAAACTTTAGCTTGCTGTATTATGCTTATTGCTATCCTGCCGCCTCCTCCCCATTGTCATGCTGAGTGAAGCGCCAGCGAAACGAATGTATCTGTGTTTATTTCGTGTGTCCCCACCCCTCCTCACCGTCATTGCGAGCCTGTGACTGCGGCGTGGCAATCCACTTGTCTTTTACTCAAAATAACTGAAATAATATTATTTTTATAGCTACTTATTTATATAATATTTATTTTTAGTGTCATTATCATATGGATTGCCACGTTCGCAAGCTCACTCGCAATGACGGTATTAGGACACGAACAAAACACAGATGCTCACGCCTTCGTTCACGCATGACACAGTAGGGGCTTCGCCGATTGTCTGACACAAGAGAGCGTGTTAGCAAGCTACTTTTTTATATTTTGCGTAATACTATAATACTTCGCTATAACATCAAGGGATTTTTTGAGTCTGTTTAGCAGTTTTGAGGTTACTATCAACTCCTCGCTTGTCTGTATGGCGATATCCTCCGAGAGGTTAATCTCAGAGATGATTTTTTGCTTCTCCTCATCGCTGATATCCAAAGTTTCAAGGCTTTTGACGACATCGCTTGTGATTTTCGTTATCTCGTTGGTGATATTGTCGCTAAGCTCCATAACTCTGTTTGAGCTGTGTTCAAAAACGCCCATATTTTCAATAAACTGAGAGATATTTTTTGAGATTTCGCTAAGCTCGTTTTCGCCCGTAACTGTGATGATTTCGTTGAATTTATCTTTGTCCAAACCAAGACTTTTTTGTGCGTTCAACAACTCTTTGCTTTTATAAATAAACTCGTCAAATGTAACTTTGATTCTCACAAGAATGATGACCGAGTAAAGCCCTAAAAGGAACAAAATGATAGCCGCCACGAGCTGCACATAAAATAGGATAGTCCTCGTCCCCGTGGAGTCCACTTCGTACATATTTACCACGCTCTCTATCTGCTCTAAAAGCTCCGAATTATTTATCGTGATTTTATTTAACGAATCAACGACAGTTCGCTGATTTGCCAAAACACCGTTGGCGTGGCGGGAGTATTCAAGCCAAAATTGGTAATTTTTCTCTATCTCCTCATAAAGTTTCGGATAAGCTTTGTACTTATTGTCTATGTGAAACCTCAAAATAGTTTCATTGTAGAGGTTGTAAGAGTCGTCAAAATCTTTATAAGACTGCGTGTCCCATTTGTTTGTGTACCTCATCAAGTGGTACGCCATACTCTGTGTGAGCATTCGTTGTCTACCCGAATCGTCCACATCTTGACCGCTAAGTCCGTGCCCTACCATAGATTTGACGACGTTGTCCGAGAGGGCGAGCATTTGGCGGTTGTTGTCGTCTAAAAACGCCTTATTGTCGTTCAACGCCATCATAGCGCCGCGAAAAACCATAACATTTTGTCTGAAAATAAGCCATTTTTGGTTTATGGTTTCAAGTTGGCGTATGATTTGCTCGTCGTCGTTTGGCTTTGATGAGTGCCCTTTGTCGCCGTGGATAAGTATATCAAGCCCTTTTTGAAATTCGTTTACCGCGCGGTCAAGCTCTTCAAAATCCACCTTGTCCTGTGAGTTCAACAAAAAAACCTCTTTTGAGATTTTTTGCGAGAGCATTCTCTCACGTCCGGCGATATTGACGACAAAACCGTCCATGATGCCTTTTTGGTTGATGAGTATGGTTGAGAGCAAAAATGAGCTTACGCAAATGATGATTATGCTGCCCATGCTGACAAGCTTTTTTACTATTCTCTGTTTCACTTAACGCCTTTCATCACGTAAAGATAGCGGTTAATTTATCGTGTTTTTTGATGATAACATCGCCATCTGCGGAAGTTTCTATGATATTTTCACGCTTCAACTTCGTCAAAATCCTTGATAGTGTTTCTGGCTGGATATTTAGCATATAAGCGACATCTTGCTTTCGCAGGGCGTTGAACTCGTCTATAAAATTTATCAGCATATACGCTACCTTCGCCGTCCCGTCGTAAACCATCTCACGGCTTATGACATACTTCAAAACCTCTACTTTTTTGGACATCTCCTCATAAAAAAACACCGATACTGCGTGGGATTTTTTGATAAGTTCCTGCAAAGGCTCAAGGTTGATGCACAAGATGAGCGAGTCTTCCATACATTCGGTATTTGAGAAATAAACAGATGTGCCGGAAAAATTAAATGTCGTGATAAGCTCGCTGCCTTTCACCGTGTATAAAAAAACTTCATTGTCAAATCTATTTATCTTATATATTTTAATAAAACCTTCAAGGAGAAAATATACTTTTTCTATGTTGTCATTTTCGTAATTGACAATCTCTCCTGCGTTGAATTTTTTCATTTTTGATATTTGGGCAAGTTCGCTTATGTCCTCTTGCCCTAGTTTCTGGAAAATTTTGATATCTTTTAACTCTTTAAACACTTATTTTTCGCTTTTAAATTGAATAAAATATATTGTAGCAAAATTAGTATTTACGATTAAGGACATAAGCAAATTTTTCACATATATTTTTTTAAAACTTCCGGGATTCTGACCGTCCCATCGCTGTTTTGATAATTTTCCATAATAGCAACGAGCGTCCTGCCGACAGCCAAAGATGAGCCGTTGAGCGTATGTACAAGAGTGTTTTTCTTGTCATTTTTGTAACGTATTTTGGCTCGTCTGGCTTGAAAATCTCTCGTATTTGATACGGAACTTATCTCTCGGTATCTGTTTTGTCCGGGAAGCCAAACTTCCAAATCAACAGTCCGAGCAGCGCCAAACCCAAGGTCTCCGCCACAGAGCAGCAGATGTCTGTGCGGCAAACCAAGCGATGTCAGCAAGTCAGAAGCACATGATAGCATTTCGTCAAACACTTCATCGCTCTGCTCGGGCTTCGTGATAGACACAAGCTCCACTTTATCAAACTGATGTTGCCTTATCATACCCCTCGTATCGCGCCCCGCACTTCCCGCCTCTTTTCTAAAGCAAGCGCTGTAGCACGTGAGCTTTATCGGCAGCTCTTCGGGGCTTAGTATCTCATCTCTAAAAAGATTTGTTACGGGTACTTCTGAGGTTGGAATAAGAAAAAGCTCCTCGCCTTCTATCTTGAACAAATCATCGCCAAATTTTGGCAGCTGTCCTGTGGCAAAAAGCGAATCTCTGTTCACGATATACGGCACGCTCACCTCTTGAAAACCACGCCCACGGTTAAAATCCAACATATAATTTATAAGCGCTCTCTCAAGCCTTGCAGCGTCATTTTTGAGTACAGAAAAGCGACTTTTGGCGAGTTTCACACCTCTTTCAAAATCTATCCAGTTTGGCTCTAAAGCCCAATGCTCTTTTGGCGTGAAGTCAAATGTCGGTATCTCCAAAACCTTTTTTAGCTCAATGTTGTCATTTTCGTCCGCCCCCTCAGGCACATCGTCGTCCGGTATATTTGGCGTGGAAGCGGCTATGTCTGACAAGCTCTCCTCAAGCTCTCGCAGCTGCTGTGAATTTTTGGCTATCAACTCTTTGTTTGCGTCAAGTTTTGCTTTGAGAATGCTGACGTCTTTTTTCTCTCTGATGAGTGAGCCAAAAAGCTTGCTGTCGGCATTTTGCTCTGTTTGCAACGCTTCTAAAGATTGTCTTTTGGCTTTAAGCGTTAAAGAGAGTTTTTTTAAGTTCTCAAGCAAAGACGGCTCAACGTGTTTTTTTTGCAGAGCTTTCAAGAGCGTGTCAAAGTCGTTTTGCAATAGTTTCAAGTCAAGCATTTTTTTCCTTATTTATATATTCCGACAACTTGTCGTATCTTTTCCATCATCGGCGCGGCTATCTCATGAGCCCTGCGTGCGCCCTCGCTCAAGATGTCCCGCACTTCGTCGTGATGAGTGTCAAAATAAGCTTTTTTCTCTCTTTGCGCAGCAAAATAGTCCCAAATAAGCTCTTTGAGATACATCTTGAAGTGTCCGTGTCCCTCGCCGCCTCTTTGGTATCGTTCACTCAAAGCCTGAACGCCTTTTTCGTCCAAAAACAGCTTTGAGAGGGCAAAAACATTGCACGTGGACGGGTCTTTTGGCTCTTCTACGGGCGTTGAGTCGGTTATTATCTTGCCAACTCTGCTTTTGAGCTCTTTTTCGCTTAAAAATATATCTATCGTGTTGCCGTAACTTTTGCTCATCTTAGCCCCGTCAAGTCCGGGGACTGTGGCGAGGTTTTCCTCTACTTTGGCTTCGGGAATAGTAAAAATATCGCCGTGTTCGTTGTTAAATTTTATAGCGATATCACGTGTTATCTCCACGTGTTGTATCTGGTCTTTGCCGACAGGCACGCGATTTGCGCTATAGAGCAATATATCCGCCGCCATCAAAACAGGGTATGAAAAAAGAGCGTGATTTGGCGCGATACCTTTGGCTACCTTGTCTTTATAGCCGTGCGCCCGCTCCAAAAGCCCCATAGGCGTATAGGCGGACAATATCCAATAAAGCTCCAGCACCTCTTTCACGTCTGACTGCACCCAAAGCAGTGTTTTGGCAGGGTCTATGCCCAAAGAGAGCAGCGTTGAGGCAGCCTCTATAGTGTTTGAGTTGAGAAGCTGCGCATTTTTGAGCGTTGTCAGGGCGTGGAGATTTGGTATGAACAGAAAAAGTTCATCGCTTTTTTGCAAATCCAACATCTGCTTGATAGCGCCGAAATAGTTTCCAAGATGCAGCGCACCTGAGGGCTGAATACCTGTCAATGTTTTCATCAATATTCCTCTGTTTTTTAAAATAAAAGCTGTTTTAGTGAATCGCTTCCGCTTTAAGGCAATTTTGAGCAAAGTTTTTGCTCACGCCTTCATTGCGCCAGCCTGTATGTTTCATGCATATGCCTTTAAGCTCTATGGCTTCCGAGCCGTGGTCAGCGAAATAATCTTCACTTAATACGTTTGCGTTATATTTTTCAACATCTGGTGGCAGATGTTTCAGCTCACCCGCTATCACACCTTGGATATTATCTTTAAAGATAAACGCAAGTGCCACTACAACAACCAAAGCAAAAATAAATTTCATACCTACTCCCTCTAGACTTTTTTTACAAGTTCTTTTATTATATCTTTTTCGCTCTTATATTTTTCAATTTCTATCGTTATATCAGCCAAACTCTGGTAAATACCCTCTCGTTTTTCAAACAATTCTTTGGCTTTTTTCTTATCTTTCAAAAGCGGGCGTTTTGCAAATTTCGCTTTCGCTTTTGGGTG
>JAITNC010000135.1 GCA_031290675.1 Campylobacteraceae bacterium
TACTATATGTATTTGGTTCACCCAAAAAGCGGAGAGCTGATGAGTTTTATCGCACCGCTTTATGATGATTTTACGAAACAACTGCAAAAATATTTTACAAAGGAGCAAATAGATGAAACGATTACTGCCGATAGTATCAATAGGCGCTTTAGCTTTATTGATTAGTGGTTGCCAAAACCCAAATGTCCCCCAAAAGGTGACTGTAGACCCGACTCTACCGCAAATCACAGAGCTAAAAACCCTTGCCGACATAACTGAGGTAGGTTTTGAGTGGGAGCCTGTCCACGACTTGAAAGTTGAGGGTTATCATCTCTACAGAGCCGCAGGAAATAACAACGGTTCGCTTGAACGGGTTGGCACGATAAACGACAGATATGTATCGCATTATGTTGATACAAAACTTTCACCGCAGACAGGTTATGTTTACAGTCTGAGCACATACAACAAAGACAAACGAGAGTCCGTGCCGAGCGCACTTGTGAGAGTAGTAACAAAGCCTACCATAGAGCCGGTTCCTTTTGTGCAGGCTATGATGGGACTTCCAAGCCGCATCAAAGTCATCTGGCGGCCGCACCCAAGCGAGCGTGTATCGGCTTATATCATTGAAAGAAACGATTTTGGTTCTACGAAGTGGGAGCAGCTGGCTACTGTCAGCGGAAGACTTAGCGCAGAGTACATAGACGCAGGACTGAAAGAGAACAAATCATACAGATACAGAGTCAGAGCCAAGACTTATGACGGTATCATCTCAGCAGCCAGCCAGATAGTAGAAGCCCAGACAAAAACTCTGCCGCCGCCTGTGAGCAACATCAAAACAACACGTGATTTGCCTAAAAAGATAGTCCTCACGTGGGACGCTTCAACGTACCCGGACGCTGTCTCTTACAACATCTACCGAGCGAGTATGGCAAATCTCTTTTACAGCCATATAGTCAAGACAAAAAACACAAGATATGAAGACCTCGTACAGGAAGACGGGGCTTCAAGACATTACTACATCACGGTCGTAGACAAAGACGGACTTGAGTCCCCAAGGCAAAGCGCGGCTGTTGTCGGCGCTACGCTTGAAGTACCTTTAGCCCCTGCTGTCAATGTCATCAAAGAGGACGGCAGAAGCGTTATGATGGGCTGGAAAGACGGTTCGGGAAGAGGCGTTAAGTATCAAGTGGTTCGCACAGCCAAAGGAGGCGGCATATTGACATACACAGGTATCCCAAGCAACACATTTGTAGACCAAGATATAGTGCAATGCGTGGAGTATGTCTATACGGTTTTTACGGTTGATGCCAATGGACTTATATCAAAGCCGAGCGAAAAAGCTATCATCATAGTCCCTAAAAGATAGATTTTCCCCTTATGCCAAATTTTATAACAGACACCTTTACACCTCCTCTGCTGCCTTTTAGCGAGGGTGGATACGATTTTTTATGGGAAGTGCTCTCGCCCACATCGCACTATGTGTTGGTGCGAAAAGAGAAGGTGGAGTTTTTTATCACGATAAAATCAAAAGACAATAATCACGTTATAAAAGGCGAAAAGATATCCCGTCCATCGCAAGTGTTGTTTTTACAACAAGCTTTGCAGATTTACGCCTCACGTGCGAAGTGTAATGCGCTTTTTAGCAACCTCAAGCCATCAAAAAACAGCCGCAAAATAAAAAATTCTATCTCTAAAGATATCAATGAGCAAAACCACACCTCAAGCGATGAGATATATATAGAGATAGGATTTGGAAGCGGAAGACACCTTTTGTATCAGGCGAAAAACAATCCGCAAAAAAAGGTTATCGGTATTGAGATACACAAACCCTCGCTTGAGCAGGTAGCAAGGCAGCGTGATGCGCTGGGGCTTGAAAACGTGGTGTTGGTGGATTATGATTCTCGTATCTTGATGGAGAGTTTGCCTTCAAACTCCGTTGAGAAAATCTTTGTGCATTTTCCCGTTCCGTGGGACAAAAAGCCTCACCGCCGTGTGATAAGCGACTATTTTGTGGAAGAGGCTTTGAGGGTTTTGAAAATAGGCGGCGCACTGGAACTTAGAACCGATAGCGAACTTTATTTTACTTATGCTGTTGATACTTTTTTGAAAAATGAAAAAGCCGATGTGAGGATTTTTAAAAATTTTGATTTGGAAATCAGCAGCAAATATGAGGACAGATGGAAGAGGCTTGAGAAAAATATTTATGACGTTATCTTAAGAAATCATCAAACTTCCGTTGAGCAAGAGCCGTTAAATACGCTTCATTTTGATTTTTATCTTAATACTGATAAAATAATAGACAGATTTTCCCCGAAGCTTTTTAAAGGTGAAGGATTTTTTGTGCATTTTGAAACTTTACATACAAAAGGAAATGAGGTAGTGGTGATAAAAACAGCATTTGGAGCAAATGAGCGTGCGGAGCACTCATTTATTATCATAGATAAAAACAAGGCGGCGTATTTTCCAAACAATATTTATGCGACAAAAGCAAATAAAATGGCGCATAAAATCATAGCAGAGTGGCTGTATGAGTAACATCGTCATAGAGATGAGTGAACTCTCTCTGGGGTACGGCGGCAAGCCTGTCATCGCTGATGCGAGCGCTGTTATAGAGGCAAAGGATTTTGTCTTTATAGTAGGCAAAAGCGGTAGCGGAAAGTCCACGCTCTTGAAGTCATTTTACGGCGAGATACCGCCTGAGGGTGGCAAGCTAAATATTTGTGGCTTAGATATGAAAGATATAACAAGCTCAAAGTTAAACACGCTTAGACGCCATATGGGTATCGTATTTCAAGACTACAAACTTATCAACGAATGGACAGTAGAAAAAAACGTGATGCTGCCGCTCATAGTGAACGGTTTTCCAAAAGCGGTTTGTATCAACCAAGCTCAAAAACTTTTAAAACACGTCAGACTTTTGCA
>JAITNC010000159.1 GCA_031290675.1 Campylobacteraceae bacterium
TAACGAAGCCAAGTTGAAAACAACGACATATAGACGCAAAAGATGAGAAAGCCAAATTTGCATAATTTTAACGACGTAATTTTGTGTCTATATAAGGCAGTTTGAAAATTTGGCGAGGCGCATACGCACTGGTATGTAACGAAGCCAAGTTGAAAACAACGACATATAGGCACGAAAGAACGAGTTAAAATATGCAAAAGGTGGGTTAGGAGATGATATCCCTCTGCCCTTTGCTATTTGGCGGCGTCAAAACCCCCATATTTTCAAGCTGTTCTATGATGCTGGCCGCACGGTTATAGCCTATTCCAAGTCGTCTTTGTATGTAACTGATAGACGTCTTTTGGTCAGCCAAGACGATACGTTTGGCGTCCTCGTACAGTACGTCTATCTCGCCATCATCAAGAAACTCTCCGCCGCCCTCATAAGAGCTGCTCGTATCGCCGTTGGCATCTCGCAAAAAGCTCTCATCATAATTGGTCGGGCGTTCGGCTTTTAGATGCTCCACTATGAGTTCTATCTCACGCTCGCTTGTGTACGGTGCGTGAAGTCTTATGACCCCGTGCGTTCCCGGAGGTGTGAAAAGCATATCGCCACGCCCCAAAAGCGACTCTGCGCCTTGCATATCAAGTATGATTTTACTGTCTATGCGTGAACCGACTTTGTAGCTTAGACGGGAAGGGAGATTTGCTTTGATAAGCCCCGTAATGACATCTACCGACGGGCGTTGCGTAGCTACGAGCAAGTGTATGCCGCTGGCTCTCGCCATTTGCGCAAGTCTGGCTATATAAATCTCAACATCTTTGCCGCTCGTCATCATAAGGTCTGCCAACTCGTCTATGATGATGACGATGTAAGGCATCTGCTCGCCCCTCTCCTGCTTCGCTTTTTCATTGTAACTTTCTATATTTTTCGTCTTTGAGTGGCTCATTATCTTATAACGCCTCTCCATCTCTACGACCATATTTGACAACGCTATGATGGCTTGTTTTGATTGCGTGATGACAGGTGTCAAAAGATGCGGTATGTCGTTATAGACGGAAAACTCAAGCATTTTCGGGTCTATCATCAAAAGGCGCAAAGTATCGGGCGAATTTCTATATAAAAGCGACAACAACATAGCGTTGATACCGACGCTTTTTCCGCTTCCCGTAGTTCCTGCTATCAACAGATGCGGGAGTTTTTTCAGGTCTGTTACGAAAGGATTTCCGACTATATCTTTGCCAAGTGCGACGGTAAGCGGCGAGGAGGATTTTTTAAATATATCGCTATCCAATACCTCTTTTAGGTATATCGTTTCTATGTGTTTGTTTGGTATCTCTATGCCGACTACATCTTTGCCGGGTACAGGCGCTTGTATACGGATAGTCTCGGCTTTGAGCGCCATAGCCAAGTCATCTTGCAATGTGAGTATTTTTGAAACCTTCACGTGAGGAGCGGGCTTAAACTCAAACGTAGTTACGACAGGTCCGGCGTAAGTGCGCACGACATCGCCGTCAATCTTGAAGCGTCTTAACTTTTCAAGCAAATCCGAAATCTTCTTGTCTATCTCGTTTTCATTGATGTGTGTTACTTTTTTTGGCGTATCCATAAGAAAATTGAGAGGCGGCAAACGATAATCTTTCGGCTTTTCAACTTTGCCCTGCTCTATCTGTGATAAAAGTCGTTTATTCTCGGCAAGCTCGCTGAGAACTTCAACTTTTGGAGAATGCTCGCCCGCCTCCTGCGTATCACCGCTCTCATCGTCATCACCAACCTCTTTTATCACAAAAGGTGCTTTTGACGGCTCGGACGTGGCGTTTTTCGCCGGAGTTGTCTTTTTGATATTTGTCTTTTTGGACGGTTTTCTGTAAAATGTCGGGTCGTCAAGCATGTTTATAGTGCTGTCCGAATAAAATTCACTCTCTTTAGCATTTTTTTTCTCTTGTCGTTTTGTCATGTAGGAAGCATTCATTTTGCTGATGATGTTCTTGCCAAACGCGACTATCTCCTCAACCTCAAAGTTGAACAGAACGCTTGCGGAGAGCAGCAATAAGGCTACGATGAAGACCCAAACTCCAAATGTTCCTATAAATGCACTCAATATATCAACTATGGAAAGTCCGAGATGCCCTCTGCCAAAAGTATCTGTGATGACAGAAGCCTGAAACATCAAAACAGTGAAAAACAGCAGCAAAGATGCCAAACAAATCTCTGCTGTGCGCATATTTATATGTGAGTATTTGTAAAACATATATAGAGGAGCTATCAGCAAAAACGGATATGCGTACGAGAAAAATCCGAAGATTTCACTATTCCATGCCCCTATGCTTTTTCCATAGCTTCCTACCAAAGCGATGTCGGGCATGATGGTTGCGATGCCCAAAAATACCAAAAAAGCGCAGCAAATTATTAAAAAAATTTCTTTAAAAATGGGATATCCTTGTCTGTTGTGATGATTTCAAACCTAAAATTATACACAACTTTGCTTTATAATCAAATTTTCACTTTATGATTTTACCCAAATTAGAGTTATTTTTTTTATTTTATAACCTGAAATAAGTTAAAAATTTTAATATAAAATGCTAAAAAAAACGAAAATATGTATATAAATGCCCATTTTTTCGCATTTTTCTTGCAAAAAATTGATGAAAATTATTGTCTTTTAGGAAAAAAAATTGTACAATGGACGCATATTTCTTTTACAAGGACGAAAATATGAGCAAAGTTGAATTTATTCAGGCGGTTTCAGAGAAAGCTGGTCTTTCCAAGAAAGATACTCAAAAAGCAGTTGAGGCTGCTCTTGAAGTTATCAAAAATACACTTGTGAAGGGCAAGACTGTAAGTTTTATCGGTTTTGGAACGTTTAGTACAACACTTCGCGCTGCTAGAAAAGCAAGAGTTCCTGGCACTACGAAAGTTGTGAATGTTCCTGCAACAAAAGCTGTAAAATTTAAAGTCGGCAAAAAACTCAAAGAGAGCGTAGCTAAAAGTAAATAATTTAGCTTGATTGCCTCATTAAAGCTTAAGAACAATCTGTTCTTAAGCTTTTTTTTTATATATTTCCATTCTCATTTCAAAAAACGCCTGAGTGGTGAAATTGGTAGACACGCCAGACTCAAAATCTGGTGGTAGCGATATCGTGCCGGTTCGAGTCCGGCCTCAGGTACCAGAACCCATTAAAATAAGACAACTGCTTGTCTTATTTTAATGGGTGATTCCCTTT
>JAITNC010000190.1 GCA_031290675.1 Campylobacteraceae bacterium
AATGATTGCCGTGCCTTTTTCGTCCACGAGGCGGGCAACTTTAGAAAAGTTTTGGTTGGCTTCCGATATGGAAACAAGGTTTTCAATATTGATGTTCATTTTAACACCTCCGCTATCAGTATAACATAAGTTTAGGATAAATACAACCTAAAAATTTGTTCTTTCTGGCAAATTTTCTCCTGCGATAAAAAATGCTTGACAAATAAGCCAGAAAGAGCGGGCGTTAAAACGATATCTTGTCCGGCTCGCCATATCCTGAAACTAACGTAGCTTCTTTGATGCGTACCTCAAAAACATCAAGTGCCGCCCCGACAGCTGCGAGCGCCTCATCATATCCCGCTATCCTCGCTATAAACAGCTCTTTCACATCGTCAATGGAAAGTTTGCTCTTTTGAATGACAGCGTTGTTTGAACGGATATACGCCGCATTTTCACTCGGAACAGTAGTGAAAGCTACATTGTTGTTTTTGCCAAACTCTATAATTTTTGGACTTGTTCTATCAGACGCAAAATAAAGCAGTTCAGGCGATTGGGGCTGATATATAAAATTGACAATCCTAACATTGGGAATGTCACCTGTAGATGTCGCTAAAGCGATTTGAGTGGTCTGTTTCAAGACCTCAAGGTATTTTGAAAGATTAGACATATATGTTGCCTCCTAAGTAGTATAATATTTTTGAATTATATCATAAAATCTAAATAAACGGTTTGCTGTTTTTTTTAAATTAAGCATTGCTTTCATATAATACACCCTTTCAATCACAAAAGGAACGATATGTACCAACTCCTTAAAATTCGCGGGTTTTTGCCGTTTTTATTAGTAATGTTTATCAACGCTTCCGTTGATTTAGCCCACAAGATAACCATACAAAATGTCCTCATCAAAAGCTTTGACGGCGATATGCTCGTCATCTTGAGCGCATTGATAAACGGCATGATACTACTTCCGTTTGTGTTTTTATTTTCAGCAGCGGGCTTCATAAACGACAAATTTCCAAAAACAACAGTCATCAGATACGCCACACTCACTGCTATCGGTTTGAGTGCGATGATACTTCTGAGTTACTCTCAGGGGTGGTTTATCGCGGCGTTTGCTATGACATTTTTGCTCGCCGTGCAAAGCGCCATATACTCGCCCGCCAAATACGCCCTTATCAAAAAACTCTCCGGAGTTGATAAGCTAAGCCTCGCCAACGGCGTCGTACAGGCTCTCACGATAGTAGCCATACTGCTCAGCTCTTTTGCCTTTTCGGCTATTTTTGAAAGCTTTTACACACCAAATGATACAAACCCAAACAGCATCTTGCGACATATGATGCCGATAGGATTTTTGCTCGTTATTTTAAGCTCTCTGGAGGCATTTTTTGCTTTTAAGATTCCATTTTTTGACGCCAAACAAAGCAAGGACAAATTTAAAATCAAAGAGTATCTCAAGTTCAAATACCTCCGCAAAAACATCAGAATAGTCAAAAGCAACAAAGATATATGGCTCAGCATCATCGGTCTTAGCATCTTTTGGGGTATCTCGCAAATGGTCATCGCAGCGTTTCCGGCGCACTACAAAATGGTCACGGAAGACAGCAACGCCGTCATCATTCAGGGCATTTTGTGTGTCAGCGCATTGGGTCTTATCAGCGGTTCTATGATAGCGGGTATCTACTCAAAAAGACACATTGAACTTGGCATCATACCCATAGGCGCGCTTGGTATATTTGCCGCACTTTGGGGTATGACATTTGCCTCAAACGCCTTTTCGTTTGGATTTTGCTCTTTGGTATTTGGCTTTTTCGGCGGACTTTTTATCGTGCCGCTCAACTCCGTCATACAGTACTTCTCAAGCGACTCGCAAATGGGCAAGATACTCGCCGGAAACAACTTCGTGCAAAACTGCGTTATGGTGTCGTTTCTCGTCTTGACAGTCGTGTTTGTACTGCTTGATTTTTCCACCACTCAACTCTTTTTTATCACAGCTTTCATAGCGTTTTTGGGCGCTTTGTTCACGATAAAACGAGTGCCGCACCTCTTCACGAGGATACTACTCTTCCCCATCTTGAAGCTTGGCTACAAAACCGACATACAAGGCATAGAAAATATCCCCCCGACAGGCGGCGTGCTGCTGCTCGGCAACCATATCAGCTGGATAGACTCCCTCATCTTGCAGGTGGCGAGTCCTAGGGCTTTGAAGTTTGTGATGTTCAAGGCGTATTATGACAAGTGGTATCTGAAATGGATATTTAAATTTTTTGACGTCATACCCATAGCGGGAGGGGCGAGCAAATCGGCCATAGAAAACGTACGAGCCAGACTCAAAAAAGGCGAAGTTGTGGCGTTGTTTCCTGAGGGTATCATCAGCTACAACGGGCAGTTGGGCAAATTTGAAAGGGGTTTTGAGTTGGCAGTAGAAGAGATCAACGTGCCCATCATACCTTTCTACTTAAGGGGACTTTGGGGCTCGACCTTTTCACGTGCAGACGACTACTACAAAGTGCGCCAAAGCGGTATCAAAAAAGAGATAGTGATAGCGTTCGGCGAGGCTTTGAGCCATACCGCAAAAGCTATCGATGTCAAAAAAGCGGTCATCAAACTCTCGCTTGCGGCGTGGGATTTTTATATCTCAAATCAAAAACCTCTGCATTATCATTGGCTCAAGCGAGCGAACTCATCGCTCTTTGCGGCGTCCATCGTAGACCAAGCCACAGGCGTAAAGCTCAGCAACCTGAAGCTTTTAACTTCTGTGATTTTATTTATCAAAAAGTTAAAAGGGGCGTTGAGAGATGAGGAAAATATCGGCGTTTTGTTGCCCTCCTCCGCCGCCGGCTCTATCGTCAATCTCGCACTTTTCGCACTCGGCAAAAAACCTATAAATCTCAACTACACACTCAGCAAAGAAAATCTCAAAAGTGCGATAGAACAGAGCGAGCTTAAAAGCGTTATCACATCAAAAACTTTTGAGAAAAAGCTTGAGTACAGAGGCATCGTCCTTGGCGAAACGCTGGGCGATAAAGCTATCTACGTTGAAACCATAAAGGACGAGTTCACAAGAGGCGACATCGCCAAAACGATTTTTAAAGTTTTGCTTTTCCCTACGTGGCTGCTGGAATTTTTGTATTTTGAGCCTGTCAAACTCGACGATACCGCGACTATAATTTTTAGCAGCGGCAGTGAAAGTGCGCCAAAAGGCATTGAACTTACGCACAAAAACCTGCTCGCAAACATCAAGCAAGTGGCTGATTTGCTCAACTTCAGAAAAGACGATGTTATACTCAACTCGCTTCCTATATTTCACTCTTTTGGGCTTACTATCACGACGCTTATGCCGCTTTGCGAAGGCGTGTTGGTTATATGCGTGCCAGACCCGACAGATGTCGTCGGCATAGGCAAGATGTGCGCCCAATACAGAGCCAGCATACTGCTCGGAACATCTACATTTTTCAGACTGTATATCAAAAACAAAAAGCTCCACCCTTTGATGCTGCAAAGTGTGCGCATAGCCGTCGCCGGAGCTGAAAAACTCAAAGACGATGTCAAAAAAGGCTTCAAAATAAAATTTGGCATAAATATATACGAAGGCTACGGCACTACCGAAACCGCCCCTGTCGTCTGCGTCAATATGCCCGACACGCTGGAGTATACGTCATTTAAGCCTTTGACATTCCACAAAGATGAGAGTGTTGGCTTGCCGCTTCCGGGAACTATCGTCAAAATAGTAGACCCACAGAGCTTGGAGGAGCTGCCCACAGGCGAGGACGGACTGATACTCATAGGCGGTTCGCAAGTGATGAAAGGCTACTACAAAAATGACGAAAAAACGAACGAAGTCATCGTCAAAATCGGCGAATGGCGATACTACAAGAGCGGCGATAAAGGACATATAGACGAGGACGGTTTCGTAACGGTCGTGGACAGATACTCTCGTTTTGCGAAAATCGGCGGCGAGATGATAAGCCTCACAAGTGTTGAAACCCTCATAAGTGCGCTATTTCAAGAGGAAACAGACATCATAGCGCTAAATCTCCCCGATAGCAAAAAAGGCGAGAAAGTCGTGCTTTTATTTTCAGGCGAAAAATCATATGAAGAGTTCACGCAAATCATCAAAAGCGCACAACTGCCGCCACTTTTGACACCAAGCGAGATATACAAAGTGGAAGCGTTACCCAAACTCTCCAGCGGCAAAGCGGACTTCAAGGCTTCAAAAGAGTTGGCTACGGGGTTAAGTATAAATAATGAAAACTTATTATGTGATACTTTATGAAATAATGCATGTTTAAGTTGAATTATTGATATAATATTAAATGGAGCAAAAAAGAATGAAAATTATTTCACTATTTAACAACAAAGGTGGTGTTGGAAAATCAACATTAGGCTATCACTTGGGACACGCCTTAAATGAGTTGGGCAAAAAAACATTAATGATTGACTTAGACCCACAGTGCAACTTGACTATTTGTGGTATTGATACAGAAAAATTGCATAAAATTTGGCAAGAAGAAGATAGTTTTATTGATGATTTTGAAAAGGCACACAAGATAAATCCAGATATATTTAAGACCGCAAGAAGTATCCATTTTCTTTTAAAAACAACAGAAGATGGCTTGAGCGATTTTAACGATTTATTACCACCTACTGTTCCATTGAGTGATAATTTAGATTTAATACCGGGCAGATTATCAATTCATAAATTTGAAAATAAATTGGCAGAAAGATGGAGTGGTGCTTATCAGGGAGATAATCTTGCGATTAGAACTATTACTAGAATTAGAGAATTATGTAACTTATATGCGGAAAAAAATGGATATGAGTATATTATTATTGATACATCACCAAGTCTTGGCATACTAAACAAAACCATTATTTCTACCGTTGATGGTTTTTTTATTCCTGCTCAACCTGATATGTTCAGTTTATATGGTATTAGAAATATTGGAAATTCTTTAGACTTATGGAAAAAAGAGTTTGATACTATGTATAGTTTAATTTCATCAGACAAAAGAAATAAATTCCCAAGCAAATTCGTGCAATTTTTGGGATTTACTATTTACAATGCAAAAAAATATACAGGCAATAATAACAAGTACGATTTGGCAAAAGCGCATTTTTCATACGTTGAAAAGATACCAAATGTAATTAAAGAGCATATTAAAAAAGCAAATCGAGAATTATTGACAGACACTGAATTGAAAATGCCAATAGGTGGAAATGCCGTAATGCACACTCACAATACTTTTCCATCAGTCTCTCAAGGTTTAAATTGTCCAATATGGAAAATTCCAGAAGTATACAGAAATCACCCCAATAAAAACGATATCACTTACACTGGAGGAGCAAATGATAATAATTGCAGAAGAACAAAGAAAAAATATATTGATTTTGCCAATGCATTATTGAAACGAGTTTCTAAATTAGGTTAAAAAAATATTATGAAAAATACAAAAATACCAACAGAAATATTAGAAGCTATAGAACTCTACGAAAATAAAAAATTTGATTTTGAACAATTTCTTGCAGCTGTTTTTATATTTTTTCAAAATCATAGAGAGTTGAATAAGAAGCCATCACCAATTATTCACTCTCTTAAATCACGCTTTAAAGACCCAGAACATTTGAAAGAAAAATTATTAAGAAAATTTAAAGAAGGTAAAAATATCACAAAAGACAATTTGTTTAGCCAAATAACTGATTTGATAGGAGTTAGAGTACTTCATTTGCATCAAGAACAATTCATTGAAATAAACAAAGCAATTCAAGAAAAAATAAATAGTGGAGATTGGGTGTTTGCTGAAGAACCAAAGGCTTTAACATGGGACACAGAATCAAAGAAATTCTTCCAAAATTTAAATATTACAACAGAAGTGAGAGATACGTATTATACGAGCATTCACTACTTAGTACGACCCAATAATCCAAATGCTGTAGTGCGTTGTGAAATTCAAGTAAGAACCTTGTTTGAGGAAATTTGGGGAGAAATAGACCATTCTTTAAATTATCCAAACCCAACTGAGAGTATTGCCTGCAAAGAGCAATTGAGAGTCTTGTCAAAATTAGTTTCTACTGGAACAAGATTGGCAGATGCTATATTTAGAAGTCATAGAGAGTTTATTGATAAAAAAGTATAGATATACAATTAATAATTTAATAAAAAAATAGTCTATTCTCTAATTTATTTACAATTTTAAAAGTGCCTTTTCCCTTTTTTGATAAAATCAACGCTTATCTACATTTAGAGGAGAAGGTCTCAAAAAGAGTAGTTGATATATAAAAACTAAATTAAAATATAATAATATTATATTTCTTGACTTTTATGGTTAATTTTGATAATATTTGCCTCATATAAAGACGATTACGGGTCTATCTGTGATACATAGTTTATACACAACAAGATATTTATAAATTTAGCCGCCCTTGTTTAATTGGGCGGCTTTTTTGTTTTTAAGGACTTATGAATATGCTATCTAAACAATCAAATTATAAGCTTTTTGATTTTGCATTTTTCCCACAATATGATAAAGCTATTGATTATTTAGCACATTCATTAGCTGATAAAGAAGATTGGGATTTTTCAGACAGTATAGACAAAAACAACAGTATATTAAAAAATTACCTTGAATTTACATATAGAAAACTCCTTCAAGAAAAAAAGGTTTGTTATACTAATGATAATAAATTTGCCTGTTTCAATACTGGATTAGTAACTGCCAATTTGGAAGATATATTTGGATTTTTTGAAGAATATAAAAGTCCAAAGCCAAACTTTAAAACTCCTTTTTGCTTTAAAGGTTTCCTCAAAAAAAGTGACCATAGTATATTAAAATATTTTTCATCATCAATACCTGATATAGCAGATTTTTTTGATAAACCTGAATTGCTCATATTTAACCCGAAATACGAATTAATTCCTGATTTAGACCATATAATAGGAGATAATCTGCAACGTTTCCCTGCACATCTTCAAAATGCCGATATGGCAGAATTGCGAAGACAACTTCATGGAGCTATTGAGGAAACAAGAAAGAAAGCACGCTCAAATTATAAGATTGCTGTTCCTCAATATTATGGCAATCAAATACAGTTATTGCTTCCTTTGCATTTAACATCTGGTTCTCCAAATCCCGATTTGGCTTTAGTGATACACAGACTAAATGATAATACTTATACTGCCAGAACTTGCCTTACTTTAAAAATGGCATATAATAATGCAAGACTTATAGTTAAACCGCAAAGTAATTGGCTAAAGCCTTAGCCACAAAACGCCTCCACGCAACAATAATAAAACATTTATCCCTTTTTTGATAAAATCAACGCTTATCTATATCCAGAGGAGAAAATCTTGCAGGCGAAAATCCAAAAGGCGCAAATCCTTCTTGACGCGCTCCCTTACATCAAAAAATTTAGAAACAAAACCATAGTGATAAAATACGGCGGAGCGGCGCAGATAAATAGCGAGCTTAAAGACAAATTTGCCCAAGATATCGTGCTTTTGTATCTTATCGGTATTCGTGTCATCATCGTTCACGGCGGCGGCAAAAGCATAAACGCCATTTTAGACAAACTGAACATTGAGAGCAGTTTTGTGGACGGGCTTCGCGTAACGGACGAAAAAGTTATGGAAGTCGTGGAGATGGTGCTGAGCGGCAACGTCAACAAAGAGATAACCACGCTTTTGAACCACAACGGAGCAAAAGCTATCGGCATCACAGGCAAAGACGCCAATTTTATCAAAGCCAGACCAGCCAGTGGCGGCAAATACGGACTTGTCGGGGAGATAACGGAAGTTGATGAGAGTGTGCTTGAGGGGTTGATAAACGAGAAATTTATCCCCGTCGTAGCCCCTATCGCTTCGGGAGAGAGCCCAAAACACCCCGGATACAACATCAACGCCGATTTGGCAGCGAGCAAGATAGCCGTCAGCGTAAAAGCCAAAAAAGTGATATTTCTAACGGATACTTTGGGCGTTTTGGACAAAGAACACAAACTTTTGTCAAAACTCACAAAAGACGAGATAGAGAAGCTCAAAAACGACGGCACGATAAGCGGCGGTATGATACCGAAAGTAGACG
Organism: Campylobacteraceae bacterium; assembly: GCA_031290675.1. Classification (GTDB taxonomy): domain Bacteria; phylum Campylobacterota; class Campylobacteria; order Campylobacterales; family Campylobacteraceae; genus JAIRKW01. The sequence goes on from JAITNC010000190.1 coordinate 8,055, forward strand.
CCTGCCTTGAAGCGATAGACGGCGGCGTAGAAAACGCACACATCATAGACGGACGCATAGAACACTCCATACTTTTGGAGCTTTTCACAAACGAAGGTATAGGAACGATAATACGCCAATGAGTTACGCAGTAATTTTCACGACCGTGTCGGACACAAAAACAGCTCAGAGTATCGCAGACGCTCTTTTGAGCCAAAACCTCGCCGCTTGTGTAAGTGTTGGCGGTGTTTTTTCAACATACAAATGGCAAGGCAAGGTTGAGAGAGCCGAAGAGATAGAACTCAAGATAAAAACGAAAGCCAAACATTACAAAAAAATAGAAAAACTTATCAACTCATTGAGCGGTTACGAAGTGAGCGAAGTGCTGATGTTTGAGGTGAAAAAAGGCAGCGAGGAGTATCTCAAATGGATAGACAAATCACTAAAGGTAAAAAAATGATGTTTGTAGAAACAAGAGGAAATGACGGCAAAAAGCCCGCAAAAGTACCGTTTTCATACGCTATACTGAACCCAAGTACGAGTTTTGGCGGGCTGTATGTCCCTGAAAATCTGCCCAAACTTGATGAGGATTTTTTCATCAAAATGAGCCAAAAAAACTATCAAGAGTTGGCTTTGGAGATACTGAAACTCTTTGAGATAGACATCGACGAGAGCGTGCTCAAAGAGGCTTTGTCGCTTTATGATAAATTTGACAACAAGCACACGCCAGCCCCGGTATCCAAAGTCAAAAACGACCTTTTTGTGAACGAGCTCTATCACGGCCCCACACGTGCTTTCAAAGATATGGCGCTTCAACCCTTTGGACATATCTTGTCGCATTTGGCGAAAAAACGAAATGAAAAATATCTCATCTTAGCGGCGACGAGCGGCGACACAGGCCCTGCCACGCTTGATACATTTAAAGATAAGGAAAACATACAAGTAGCGTGTTTGTATCCGGACGGCGGCACGAGCGATGTACAACGCCTGCAGATGGTAACAAATGAGGGCGAAAATCTCAAAGTCATCGGCATACGGGGCAATTTTGACGATGCTCAAAACGCGCTCAAATCGCTGCTTGCTTCGGACACTTTCAAAGAGAGCCTGAAAAAACAGCACATCAACTTAAGTGCGGCGAACTCCGTAAATTTCGGGCGCATTATATTTCAAATCATCTATCATATCAGTGCGTATCTGAAACTTTTAAAATACGAAATATTGGCAAAAAAAGGCGATGAGAGCGTCAATATCAAAGAAAATATAGAGAGTTTGGCAAAGCAAGAGATAGAAGTGGGGCAAAAGTTCTACATCATCGTCCCGAGCGGCAATTTCGGCAACGCTTTGGGAGCTTACTACGCCAAAAAGATGGGCTTGCCTGTGGAAAAAATCCTCATAGCTTCAAATATCAACAACATTTTGACCGACTTTTTGACGACCGGCGTTTACGACATCAGCAAACGGGAGCTTTTGCAAAGCACTTCGCCCGCCATGGATATACTCATCTCGTCAAACGTTGAGCGGGTTTTGTTTGACAAATTTGGCGCTAAGAGATGCAAAGAGTTGATGAGCGATTTGGCAGAGAAAAAGTCTTACAAACTCACTCAAGATGAGCTTGCAGCGTTGAGGGAGGAGTTTGATGCGGTGTATTCGGACGATGAGTATGCGCTCTGGGCTATAGCCAAATTTGCCAAAGAGGGCTATGTCTTAGACCCGCACACAGCGACTTGTATAAAAGCGTATGAGGAGCTCAAGAAACAAGATATCCCCTGCGTCATCTGCTCAACGGCGGAGTGGACAAAGTTCGCCCCGACGATGTGGAACGCTTTGCAAAACGACAAGAAAAAGTACAGCGACAAAGAGGCGCTTGAGGGATTTAGCAAAAAACTAAATGTCAAAATACCAGCCGTGATAAGCTCGCTTTTTGACAAAAAGATACTCCACCCCGATGTCGTGGACAAATCCGACATAGAAAAAACCATTACCAAATTTATAAAAGGCTAAAAGATGATAATCATACCCGCCCGCCTCGCTTCTACGAGATTTCCAAATAAGATTTTGGCTGATATATTTGGTCTTCCCATGGTCATCAGAACCGCAAAAGCAGTTGAGCGCATAGACGACGTAGCCATAGCGACCGACAGCGATGAAGTCGTGCGTGTAGCCGCCAAATACGGCATCAAGGCTATCTTAACAAGTGCAAATCACCAAAGCGGCACAGACAGGATAAACGAAGCGGCGCAAAAACTCGCCCTCAAAGAGAATGAGATAGTCATAAACGTGCAGGCTGACGAGCCGTTTATAGAGCAAGATATCGTTTTGTCGCTGAGACAAAGAGTTGAGGAACTAGCGAGGGCAAACGACTGGGTGATGGCGAGCTGCTACAAAAAGATAAGCAAACAAGACGCACTTGACCCAAATCTCGTGAAAGTAGTGGTAGACGCCGAGCAAAACGCCGTGTATTTTTCAAGATGCCCCATACCGTATGACCGTGAAAACACGCAAAGTGAGTATCGCGGGCATTTGGGACTTTACGGCTTCACTTTCAAGTCGCTTCAAACATTTTGCGCTTCAGAGAGCGCCCCTTTGGAAAATATAGAAAAACTGGAGCAGCTGAGAGCTTTGTATTTTGGCAAAAAGATAAGCATGATAGAGGTAAAAAGCCGAAGTTTCGGCATAGACACAAGAGAGGACTTGGAAAAGGCGTTGAAGACTTTTGGAGGTTGAACTCCTCCGTCATTGCGAGTTTGTGATTGAGGCGTGGCAATCCACTCTTTTGCCTTTTTGCACCACAAACGCCCCTTTGTGTCATTGTGAGGAGCAAAGCGACGTAACAATCTGTGTTTATTTGTATTTTGACGAGTAGCTGAGATTGTTACGCCTTTGGCTCACAATGACACAAGGGCAAATTTGCGAGATTTTAGCGTGCGAAATAACAAGCTAAAAATTGTAAAAAGTAAACTCTCCAAAACCATCGCCTTTTTCTTTTTTATACTCATACCCCTCAAACTCATTGCCCCCTATCTGGCAAATAAGCTTGCACTGCTCTATCTCGGCTATCGCAAAAGCTTTGGAAAACACCTCAAATATGTATGCTCTCGTGTTAAAAACAGGCGTTGTGCTAAAGCCCATATAAGCGTCCGCCTCGCCCTCTATCGTATCAAAACCCTCGTCTTTGAGGTAT
>JAITNC010000195.1 GCA_031290675.1 Campylobacteraceae bacterium
TACATGGAACGCAAGGAAATCATCGCGGGATTTAACAAGATAAGCGGTTTTGCGACGGAGTTAGTCCGTAGTCATCGTTAGTAGTTAGCTGTTAGTTGTTAGTAGGCTTTAACTCTGTCTTGAGTGTCGTATTTGCCAAGTTGTGTATTATTTAAAGCACGGCAATTTTTTCGTTGTATCAAAAGATGTTTGGTTTTATAAAATCACAAAGTCCAACCTATAAAACATTTTACTATGTCGACAATATCGAGATTATCGCTTTGGTGGTCGCGATAATTTGTGCGATGCCGATATTTAAAAATATTTTGAAAATTCAAAATAAAACAGCACACACTCTTGTCAATATTTGGCTGTTGATACTGTTTGTTATCTCCACGGCATCTATCGCGGATTCGACATATAACCCATTTATCTATTTTAGATTTTAAATGAAGGCAGAAAAATCTGTATAGATGTCTGCAAGGGTTGTAATGACTGGACGCCACCCCCCTTTACAACTTTAGATAAATCTGTTAAACTCACTTTTTCATTTTAAAGGTACAAAATGGCGCAGATAGTTTACGAGCACAAGATAACAGTCCTGCAAAGTGCGATTGACACGAACGGACACGTAAATAATGTAGTTTATATTCAACTGATGCAAGACGCCGCTACGGCGCACTCGGACTCTTTGGGTTTCACGTCGGAGTATTATGAAAATTCGGGCGGCACTTGGGTGGCAAGGTCGCATTATATAGAGTATCTAAAACCCGCATTTTTGGGCGATGAGCTCATCATACAAACGTGGATAAGCTCCCTTAGACGCTCTATCTCCAACCGTGAATATGCGTTTTTCAGGAAAAGCGACAAAACTCTTTTGGCGAGAGCGAAAACCGTGTGGATATATCTGAACACGCAGAGCGGACGACCTGCCCGTATCACAGACGAGCTGCTCGGCAAATATCTCATAGACGAGAGTTACGAGCCGCATTTGGCGTAGGGTTTGGCGAAATTTACAGCGATTTTCTATATTCGTAATTGATTTGCCCGCTGACATCAACGCCATCGCCGTTTGCCGCGATGCTCGCACAGCCTGCCAACATAATGCCGACCAACGCTAAAAGTACTGTTTTTATCATCATTTGTCCTTGTTTTTTTCTATCTTAACACAAACAAGCTAATGTATTATAATCTCAAACTCGCTTGCATGCTTTGCAAATGCCCTTCAGCACGACATTTTTGACTTTATGTCCGCTGGCGTTTGGGTTTATGACAAAGTCCAGACAGATAACGCTGTGGCAACTCTCGCAGATAAAGTGAGCATGGGCTTTTTTGGATAGCTCAAAGTACCATTTCCTGTCGTCTGACTCAAGCTTTTGGACGATGTCAGCCCCCTCAAACAGAGAGATATTTCTATAAAATGTCCCCTTGTCCATATCGGCTTGCATTTTGGAGCGTATCTGCTCATAATTTAAAGGGCTTTTCGCCTTGCTTAAAATATCAAGTATCGCCTCTCTGGCGCTTGTCAGTTTGATATTGCTTTTTTCTAAAAGCTTTTCTATTTTCTCTTTCATCTGCTCACTCTTTCATTATTTTGCATTTATAATGATAGCGAAATTTTTGTTCAGCTGCAACTAAGTTGCATTTTTATATCATTTCACATTCTTGCAACTAAGTTGCAAAAGGAGTTTTCGGTGGTATTTCGTTTTTTTATATTTTTATGTTTGGCTGTTTCGCTCTCTTGCGCCAAGAGCGTGGTTAGCGTCAGTATTTTGCCGCAGCAGTATATCGTGGAAAAGATAGCGGGCGATACTTTGGAAGTTTTGGTGATGGTCGCTCAAGGCGCAAATCACGAAACTTACGAGCCAAAACCAAATCAGATGAGACTTTTGGCAAAATCAGATATATATTTCGCACTCGGGCTGCCTTTTGAGAAGGTTTGGTTAGACAGATTTGCCGCCTCTTCGCCCAAGATGAGCGTGATAGACACGAGCGCAGGGGTTGAAAAAACAGAAATGCAAGAGCATCATCACGACGATGAGCACGATGAACACGGCGATGACGAAGACCACGACGAGCTTGACCCGCACATCTGGCTTGACCCGATACTTCTCAAAGTCCAAGCCAAAAATTTCAAAGACGCCCTTTGCGATAAATACCCTCAAAACGCACCGCTTTACACGCAAAACTATGAAAATTTCGCAAAAGAGCTTGACGCTTTGCACGCAAAACTCTCGGCAAAACTCGCCGCCTTGAAAAACAGAAGTTTTTTGGTGTTTCACCCTTCGTGGGGTTATTTTGCCAGACGGTATGACTTAAATCAGATATTTGTTGAGGTTGAGGGCAAAGAGCCCAAAGCGGCGCAGTTGATAGCGATACTGAAAAACGCCAAGACAAACAATATAAAAGCCCTTTTGGTTGAACCGCAAGTTTCTTTCAAAAATGCTAAAATAGCGGCTGACGAAATAGGCGCAAAAGTTGTAAACATTGACCCTTTGAAAAAGGACATAGCACGCAACTTGGACGAACTTGCCGATACGCTATTGGAGCTTGAGCGATGAAAATGTTGAAAGTGGAAAATCTCTCTTTCGCCTACGATGGGGAGATGGTGATAAAAGATATAAATTTTGAGTACGACAGCGAGGATTTTTTGACGCTCGTGGGTCCAAACGGCAGCGGTAAAAGCACGCTTTTGAAGCTTATATTGGGACTTTTGAAGCCTTTGAGCGGCAAAGTGGAGCTTTTATGTACTCATACGGGCTATGTCCCGCAGGATACGACCGTAAACAAAGAGTTTCCTATCACTGTTCTAGACACGGTTTTGATGGGCAGGCTCGGCAAAAGCGGGTTTGGTTTTTACTCTCGCAAAGACAGGCAAAGTGCGCTTGATGCGTTGGCTGAAGTGCAGATGAGCGAATTTGCCGACAAAAAGACAGGAAGTTTGTCGGGCGGTCAAAGGCAGCGTGTGTTTATCGCCAGAGCCCTTGCCTGCGAGGCGAAACTCTTGATACTTGACGAGCCGACCGCCAGCGTTGATATGCAGGGGCAGATACAGATATACGACCTTTTGAAGTCGCTCAACCGCTCAAAAGGCGTCATCGTCGTGAGCCACGATATAAACGTCGCTTTGGGGTACGCCACAAAGATAGCATACCTGAGCGACACGCTTTTTATGCACGAGCCTTCATCTTTGACGAAAGAAACATTTTTGAAGACATTGCAGACAAACAGCGTCCACAACTGCCCCGTTGATGTGCTGATAGCCAACACTTGCACGCATCACCACAAAGGTCATCTATGATAGAGGCGCTTGGTTTTTCGTTTGTACAAAACGCGCTGTTAGCGGGATTTTTGGTGAGCATCGCGTGCGGCATAGTCGGAAGTCTGGTCGTGGCAAATCGTATGGTTTTTATCGCCGGCGGCATAGCGCACGGGGCTTACGGCGGACTTGGCATAGCGTTTTTTGTGGGTGTTTCTCCACTGTTTGGGGCGTTAGCGTTTTCGCTCGTGTTAGCGTTAGCGTTAGCATACCTCACGTACCAAAACAGAAACAGAGTTGATGCCGTGATAGGCGCGATATGGGCGTTTGGTATGGCTGTGGGCATTATATGTGTGGACTTGACGTCGGGGTATAACGCCGACTTGATGAGCTTTTTGTTTGGCAGTATTTTGAGCGTTTCAAAAGAGGATTTGACGCTTATGTGGATAGTCTGCGCCCTTATCGTGGCGATAGTCGGCTTCTTTTATAAAGAGTTTTTGGCTGTCAGCTTTGATATGGAGTTCGCCTCGCTTCAAGGGCTCAACACGAAGTTTTTTTATACGCTTTTGATACTCATCACAGCCTTGTGCATCGTAGCTACGATACGAGCTGTCGGGCTTATCTTGGTTGTCGCACTGTTGAGCATACCGCCGTATATCGCCGAGAAATTTTGCTCAAAACTCATAACGCTTATGGGATTTTCCGTGCTTCTTTCTGTGATTTTCACCTTTGTCGGGCTTGTTTTGTCGTATATGTTCAACCTCACATCGGGCGCTTCTATCATCATGGTCGCCTCGCTCGCTTTTGGGCTGACATACATAAAGATGAGTTTTTTCGGCAAACATTTCGTGCGATAAAATCTACCAAATCTAAAAAATTTCTCCATTTTGATAAGGATTATTACCTTCATTTCAGTTTATGACGATATGATGACAAAATTATTACAGAATTATGACAAAATTCTATTTTCAAGGAAATTTTATGAAAAAACACCTCTTATCTCTATCCCTCATCGCTGTTTTGCCAAATCTCGTATTTGCAGACGAGCATAACGACACTGTAAAATTGGACAGTATTATAGTAACGGCGGCGCAAGATGAGAGCTCAAGAGTCTATATCAACCCCAAGACACCCGCGCAGCCAATTCCTCCATCAGACGGGGCAGGGCTTCTCAAAAGCGTGCCAAATATGGGCGTTACGAGAAAAGGCGGCAGTTCGGGCGACCCGCTATTTCGTGGTCTTGGCGGTTCTCGCTTGCCCATCACGGCAAATGACAGCTTTTTGTACGGCGGCTGCGGAGGGCGTATGGACCCGCCGACCGCTTACATATTTCCATCAGCTTACGACAGCGTGGTCATCACAAAAGGCCCTCAAACGGTGATATTTCCGGGTGTCATCACGGGTTCGGTGCAGTTTCTAAGGGACGATATATATTTTAACGAGCCTGACGCAAACGGCGAAGCGGCGGTCGTAGTCGGGAGTTTCGGCAGATTTGACGCATTTGCTGACGTTACGGCTGGAGATAGTCTTGGGTATGTGAGGCTCAACGGCACTTACAACAAATCAGACGACTACAAAAGCGGCGGCGGCGATAAAGTGCATTCGGAGTTTGAGCGCAACTCGCAGATGGCGCAGATAGGCTTGACGCCCGACGAGAGCAGCCTTGTAGAGTTCACATACGACCGCTCACGAGGCGAGGCGGCGTACGCAGACAGAATGATGGACGGCTCAAAATTTGACAGGGACGCTTACGGATTTAGGGCGTCAAAAGACGATATAAGCGATATCTTGAGCAAAGTTACTTTCAAATACGCCTACAGCTACATAGACCACGTTATGGACAACTACAGCCTGCGCAAAACTTCAGCTATGTTTAGAGCGTCAAATCCCGACAGGAGGACGCAGAGTGCCTCTTTGAACGCCGAGCTTGCCGCCTCGCCATTTAGCACAAAAATCGGCATTGATTGGACAGACGACAGGCACAGAAGCCGAAGCGCTTCAGGGGCAGATAAAGCGAGTGCAGATGCCTACGAAAACGCCCCGAGGCTCAAAAATCAAGAGGCTGACAATATCGGTCTGTTTCTTGAAACTAACATCAAACTAACAGAAGAAAATGTGTTAGTAGCCGGCTTGCGGCACGATAAAAGCGGCGTGGATTATTACGCCAGTGGCGATAAAAGCGGCACTCAAGACTTTGAGCTTAATGCGATGTTTTTGCGCTACGAATATCACAAACAAGCGTTTACGTACTTCGCAGGCGTTGGTTTTGCGCAAAGAATGCCCGATTTTTGGGAGCGCAACAGAAATAAAAACTTAGACAAAGAGAGTAACACGGAGCTTGATGCAGGCGTTTTGTACAAAGATAAAACATTGCGCGGTTCTTTCAACCTTTTTGCGAGCCAGATAGACGACTTTGTCTTGATATACGCAAACGCCACGGCGAAAAATACAGACGCCAAACGGTACGGCTTTGAGGGCGAGTTGGAGTGGGAATTTGTACAAAACTACAAGCTTGGCGCCGCCGCCGCTTACACTTACGGTAAAAACAAAACGGACGACAAGCCGTTGGGGCAAACGCCGCCTTTAGAGTTTAAAGGCTCGCTCGGATACGACAACGCCCTCTTTGCCGCCACGCTCATCGCACGCTATGTCGCCCCTCAACATAGGGTGGCTGAGGGCGAGGGCAATATCATCGGACAAGACATCAAAAAAAGCGGAGATTTCGCTGTCATCTCGGCCTCCGGCAGTTGGAAAATCAACAAAAATTTCAGCCTGTTTGTGGGCGTAGACAACATCTTTGACGAGGAATACAGCGAGTTTATCAATAAAAGCTCTTACGATGTTGCAGGATATGCTTCAAGCACAAATACGCAAATAAACGAACCCGGACGTCAATTTTGGGCAAGAGCGCAGGGGAGGTTTTAAACCCCCGTCATTGTAGGCTTTGACCCTCACAAATTCGGAATGCGCAATTAGAGGCAAACCAACAGTGACCCACACCCGTCATTGCGATGAGCCGAAGCGGCGAACGAAGCGAATGGGTCACAATCAGGCGTGGCAATCCAGTATTAGCACGGTGAAATGCGCCACACACGCCCATTGTGTCATTGTGAGGAGCGAAGCGACGTAACAATCTCAGCTATTTATTATGATTTTTACTTAAATAATATGAAATATATCGCTAATTATTGATATAATATTTACTTTTTGTGCCGTTACCATATGGATTGCCACGTCGCTTTGCTCCTCGCAATGACAATGGGTGGTCGGCTCAGCACGACATAAAAGCTTTGCTTTGCTATAATTTGTTTTTTATAAAAGAGGCAAAATGAGAAAAATACTTGTAAGTGCGCTTGAACCCTCGGCGAACCTTCATTTAAAACCTGTACTTGAACACCTCAAAGAGTACGAGCTTTCGGGCATATTTGACAAAGAGTTCGGCTCGCCGCTGTATGCGTCAAGTGAATTTTCCGTGATGGGTTTTTTAGATATTTTCGCCAAAATCGCAAAGGCGCAAAAAGCGATAAAACAGATGGCTTTGATGAGCCTTGAGGCGGAGCACGTCTTGCTGATAGACTCCCCCGCTTTCAACCTGCCTTTAGCCAAAGCGATACGAAAGATAAACAAAAGCGTTCCTATCACGTGGTATATCCTGCCAAAAGTATGGGCGTGGAAGAAAAAAAGAGCCAAAAAAGTACAAAAATACTGCACAAATCTAGCCTCCATATTTCCTTTTGAAGATAGATTTTACAAGCGTTGCGTTTACGTGGGAAACCCCCTGCTTGACGAGATAAAAAAAAGCAAAACGCAGCTTGTCAAAAGCGGCAAAATAGTCTTTATGCCCGGCTCTCGCAAAAGCGAAGTGAGGGCTTTGATAGATATATTTAAGCAGGTCGCCAAAAAGCTTGACAAAGAAAATATCATCGTCATTCCAAAGCATTTCTCGTGCGATGAAGTGAGCGAGCTTTACGGGGATTTGACGGGGTTTACTATCTCGCACGACACGCACGAGAGTTTGTACGAAGCGGAGTTCGCTTTTGTCTGCTCGGGTACGGCGACTTTGGAGGCGGCGCTGATAGGCACGCCATTTGTTTTGTGCTACAAAGCCAAAAAGTTGGATTATTACATCGCGAGAATGCTCGTGAAACTCAAATACGCCGGACTTGCAAATATCATATTTGATTTTTGTGGCCAAGCGCCGCTGCACAAAGAGTTGCTGCAATATGACGTGAGCGTGTCAAATCTTTTGAGCGAGTACAACGATATGGACAGAGAAACTTACCTCCAAAGGGCGCAGAAGCTTAAAGGGATACTTATGCACGGCAGTTCGCAAGAAGTAGCTAAGATAATTGAGGTATAATTCAACCTTAAATAAAAAAATTTTCGGAGAGTAATTGTGAAAAAAGAACCTACGACGATTTTTGGGTTTGCAAAGCTTGAGGCTGAGCTAAACGACCTGAAAAAGGTTCAGCGACCCCAGATAGTCATTGAGATAGATATAGCCAGAAGCCACGGCGACTTGAAAGAGAACGCCGAGTACCACGCCGCGCGCGAGAAACAGGCTTTCATAGAAACCAGAATAGCAGAGTTCACCGATATGCTTTCACGCACGCAAATCATAGACCCGAGCGTCTATCCGCACGACAGGGTGTTATTTGGCTCAACAGTCAAATTAGAGGATTTGAACAGCGATAAAGTGGTCGTTTACACGATAGTCGGAGCGTACGAGAGCAACCCCGAGAAGGGGCTTATCTCTATATCGTCGCCTTTAGCCAAACAGATAATAGGCAAAAAAACCGGCGATGAAGTGGACATCATACTTCCAAACGGCAATGCCTCCTACGAGGTTTTGGAAGTGTTTTTCCAAACTATCAAATTTTAGGAAAAAATATGAGCAAGATAAAAGTAGCGATAGTCGGAGCGAGCGGATATACAGGGCTTGAGCTGATAAAACTTTTGCTCCTCCACCCGCATTTTGAACTCTCTTATGTGGGCACGAGCGAGGGCGGAGGACGGCTCGGCGACTTGCACGCGAGTTTGTTGGGTGTAGCAGATATGGAAGTGCTCAAAAGCGACCCAAAAGAGATAGCCAAGCATTGCAAATTGGCGTTTTTGGCACTGCCGCACAAAACTGCTATGGAGTTTGCCAAAGCCCTGCTCTCCTTGAACGTGAAAGTGGTGGATTTGTCGGCTGATTATCGGCTTTCTTTGGAGAGTTATGAGAAGCATTACGGGGCGCATCTGGACAAAGAACACCTAAAAGAGGCCGTTTACGGGCTGAGCGAAATAAATCGTGAAAAGATAAAAAAAGCCTCTCTTGTGGCAAATCCGGGCTGTTACCCCACAGCGTCCATACTTGCGACCATACCGTTTGCACGCTTTATCAAGAAAAACACGCCGATATTTATAGACGCCAAGAGCGGAGTGTCCGGACGAGGCAAAAAGGTAAGCGAGAGCGAGCATTTTGTAAATATAAATGAAAATTTCCTCTCCTACAACGCCCTGAAACACCGCCACGAACCCGAGATAAGCGAGATACTAAACACGCAAAACATCTCAAACGGCATATTTTTCGCGCCACACCTTTTGCCAATCACAAGAGGTATGTTGGTGAGCGTTTTTTTCCAAGTAGAGGGCAAGATAGACGCCCTGCAAACGCTCAAAGATTTTTATAAAAACGCTCCGTTTGTCAGGGTCAGAGATGAGGCTGTCAGCTTGAAATTGACGGTCGGGACGAACTTTTGCGACATATACGCCACGCAAAAAGATGATGTGGTTTTTGTCAGCTCAAGCATAGACAACCTCTTGCGGGGGGCTTCATCGCAAGCTCTTTTGAACGCCAACTTGATGTTTGGTTTTGACGAAGATGCGGGTATTCCGAAGATAGCGTATGTCCCTTGAGTTGAAGCAGGGCGCTGTATTTATCGCTGACGCCCACGAAAACGGCGCCAATAGAAAAGATTTTGAGCGGTTTTTGCGCAAGATGATAGCGGGCGAGCTGAAAACACCGCAGCTTTTTTTGATGGGCGATATGTTTGACTTTGTAACGGGCGGCGTGAAACACTCTGTGAAATCGCACAAGCGTGAGATAGATATGATAAAGCAAATAGCCGAGAACAGAGAGGTTTTTTACTTTGAGGGCAACCACGACTTCAACCTCAAAAATGTTTTTAAAAACGTCAAAGTTATACCACTTGAGGCGCAGCCGCTCTTTTTTGAAAGCGGCGGTGTGAGATTTGCCATCTCTCACGGAGATACGTATGTCGGATTTTGGTACGATGTTTACACGCTTTTTATACGCAACAAAGTGGTTGATTTTATCGGCAACGCCCTTGATGTTGGAGGGTGGATAACCAGAAAAATACGCAACAGCCAAAAAGATAAAAATCTCTGCCGCGAGATAGATGACTTTGAAAATAAAATCTCCGAGAGGCTGAAAAATTATAAAAATTGCGACTTCATCGTGGAGGGGCATTATCATCAAAATAAAACATTTACAGTTGGGGACAAAAGATATATAAACCTCGCTGCTTTCGCCTGCGGGAGTGTTTTTTATGTTTTCAATGATGGCGAGTTTGCGGAAGTTAGACTTTAATTTTTGTGTTTTAAAAACTACTTTAAGGAGGAGAGATGAGAGGTTTGAAGTTAGCCTGCGCTGCGGCGTTGCTGGCGGGGGTTCTGGGCGCACAGATGATAATGCCATCAAGTGGAAATTGCAAAGAAACGCCCTACGAGGAAGAGGGAGGTTACCAATCCAGTTACGCTTGTTTTTATCCAAAACAGACTATTTTACAGACTTACCTGAATTACAGAAAAGAGTTTACAGAAAAGTACCCTGATGATAATTATTACGAAGCCTTGCGCTCAAAACTTGAAGTTGGCAAAGACTACAATGATACTATTGGAAAGGATTATTTGTGGATAAATTACAAATGGAGCGGCAAAAACGAACTTAATGTTGAGATGGAAATGTCTGGCGGTGGAGATATAGCGACCTTTACTCACAACAATAGTGGCACGCAATTGAGAGTTATTCGTTGGTTTCAATAATGGAGTACTTGAGGGTAGCGCAGACTGGAACGCTTTTAGCGGATTTTTTTGCGGATTTTTCGTCCCAATTTTATCATCGTTGAGGGTGCGCTCTCGTACAGTCCACGCTCGTCCTCTACGACGATATCAGCCTTGCTCTTGGCAAAATTGATATCAAAAGAGTGGTTTGTGAGGTTCGCCGAAGTTGAATACATCGCCCCCGTTTTTGCCAAAAATTTTCTGTGTATATCATCTTTTACCACTCTGAAACTTTGCCCGTTTGGAAGGATAAAAGTGCTGTTTTTTGCATTTCTGACGAGTTTTTTGTAACGGCTCGGCACTCGTGGAAGTATATCTCTAAATGCCGCCGCACACAATATGCAGGGTTTATTTAGAGGGCGTTGTTTGATGGCATTTAAGAGCTTGGCGTCTTTTGACAAAAATCCCGCCGTAGTGTCGGTCTGGACAAGATATACGAGTGTGTTTTTTTGTGGCATCAAAACTTCCATTGCAAATTGATATGAACTTCGTCATTATACGGCATAATACTCAAAAATTAGTTGAATTATGCTACGCCTCTGTCACTGCAGTGAGCCGAAGCCAATAGCCTGCGAAGTCCCTCTCTCCGTCATTGCGAGTGAGCTTGCGAACGTGGCAATCCAGTATTAGCACGGTGAAAGTGCGCCACACACGCCCATTGTGTCATTGTGAGGAGCGAAGCGACGTAACAATCTCAGCTCTCTTGGGCTTTTTTACTTTTTTTGCAACTCTTTCCCTTGCCACTTTCTTTTCCGAAAGAAAGTGGCGCAAAGAAACTCCCCCTAAGTGTAACTGTCCTTCGGATACCCTGC
>JAITNC010000002.1 GCA_031290675.1 Campylobacteraceae bacterium
AAACATTATAGTTTATATTTCCAAACCTTCTCACTCTCACTGTGTTATTTAGTGGTGAGAGTTGATGATAAACATTGCAGTTTATCTCATTTGTTTGGTTATAACTGACTTCTTGATGACTAGTAAAAGTGTCAACGAATATTTTAACATTTACAACAATGACACAAGGGGAGACTTTACAAAGGCTCGCCCTGCCCTAAAATCTCCGTAAAAATAAAATAAAAATTATTCTAGCAACCCTGCCCCCAAAAGTTTCGTTGAGCGTTCTTTTGCATAAACTCTTTCGCCGTTTTTTATGTCATATTTCCAAATAGGAGCTTTTTTCTTAAAATCCTCCACAAACTCATCTATCAGCTCAAGCGCAGCACGTCTTTTGGGGCTTGCGACAGCGGCGATGAACGATGTTTCGTGATTTGCCACATCGCCCCTTGAGTGCGCCATCAATATCTTCGCCCCCTTAGCTTTTTCCTGCCACTCATCAAACCATTGAGCCAATATCGGCTCGTATATGTCAAAACTAAGCCCCTCAACGCCATTTTCATCTCGCACAATGCCCACAAACGTGATAAATGCGCCGTAATTTATATTTTTGTATTTGTCATACCAAGCGGCGATGATAGCCTTCGTATCAAGAGCGCCTTCGTATATCTCAACCATGCTCAACCCCCGCATACAGGCGGCAAAAGCACTATTTTGTCGTCTTTTACGATAGGAAAATCAAGCTCGCAAACTATCTTGTCATTTACCGCTACCGAACAGACGGGAAGCCATTTTTGCACATCAGCGTCGTTTTTGAGCAGCTCTTTCAACTCTTTCAGCGATTTTATATCAACGCTCAGTGCGTTTTTGAAGGACAAAGGCCCTAAAAACTCTATCGTAGCCATATGCTATTCCTTGCAAATTAATTCTCTTAGATTATATCACACAAAGATTCGCTTCATTATGAATTAAAAATTATTTATATAATAAAACTTTTAGCAATTTGTGTTTATAATGTTTTTGTGATTGACAAAGCGAAAGGATTTTTATTTGACATTCGGAAAAATTGATTATATAAACCTACTCCCTTTCCACATCTTTTTAAAAAAACAACCACTTTCAAATTCATTTAAACAATCAATATCATACAAAAAAAGTTACCCCTCCAAACTCAACGACCGCCTCAAAAAACGCCAGATTGACGCCGCTTTTATCTCAAGCATAGCAAGTGCAAGAAGGGGCTTTAAGACCATAAACACGGGCATCGTAGCGACCAAAGAGGTACAAAGCGTACTCGTCAAAGTCGGCAGCTACAAGCAAGACCCGCACTCCGCCACATCAAACCTCTTAGCCAAGCTGTTAAAGGTTGAGGGCGAAGTGGTGATAGGCGACAAAGCTTTGAAACTCTATCTTGAAAATCCGAAAGATTATATTGATTTGGCAAAACTTTGGCACGAAAAACACAACCTTCCTTTTGTATTTGCCAGACTTAGTGTGAACAGGTATTATGATTTTTATAAACGCATAGGAGAAAGATTCGCGAGAGAAAAGATGTTTATCCCGAGGTACATTTTGAACGATTACGCCTTGAACAGAGGGGTTGGAGCTGAAGATATCAACTCTTATCTTAAAAACCTTAGCTACAAGATAGACGCTAAGGCACAACGTGGATTGAGAGTTTTTCTAAGGGCTGCCCGTTTGTTTAAGGCGTAACACACCATAATAAAGGACAAGTATGAGTTTCAAACCGAGCCACAACAAAACGCTGAGCGCGATAAGCGCCAAATTTCCAGAACAGGCAGAGTTCAATCAAGCTGTTTCTGAGGTGTTTTCATCATTGGAGCCGTTGCTCAAAAAAGAGCCAAAGTATGAGAAATACAACATACTGGAGCGTATCACCAACCCTGAGCGACAAATCATCTTTCGTGTCACGTGGGTAGATGACAACGGCGTCATACGAACAAACACGGGTTATCGTGTACAGTTTAGCTCGGCGATAGGACCGTACAAAGGCGGCCTTAGATTTCACCCGAGCGTAAATCTCAGTATCGTGAAATTTTTGGGCTTTGAGCAGATTTTCAAAAACTCGCTCACAGGTCTTGCGATAGGCGGCGGAAAAGGTGGCAGCGATTTTGACCCGAAAGGCAAAAGCGACGGCGAGATAATGCGTTTTTGTCAAGCTTTTATGAACGAGCTTTTTAAACATATCGGCGCGACCAAAGATGTCCCCGCAGGCGATATAGGCGTAGGCGGCAGGGAGATAGGCTTCCTGTATGGCAAATATAAACAACTCACAAATCTATACGAGGGCGTACTCACAGGCAAAGGCTTAAATTGGGGCGGTTCGCTTGCCCGCACAGAAGCCACAGGATACGGCTCTGTATATTTCGCACAAAACATACTTGAAAAATACAGACTTGGCTTTGAAGGCAAAGTTTGTACGGTATCAGGTGCTGGAAATGTGGCTATCTACACGATAGAAAAGCTACTCCATATAGGTGCGCTGCCTGTTACTTGCAGTGATTCTTTTGGTATGATTTATGATGAAAACGGCATAGACGTACATGCGCTAAAAGAGATAAAAGAGGTCAAAAAAACAAGCCTAAAAGAGTACCTAAAATATCGTCCGCAAGCTGTTTACACTCCGCTTAGCGAGTATCCAAAGGGGAGAAATCTCATCTGGAGCATACCGTGTTTTGCAGCATTTCCAAGCGCTACCCAAAACGAGCTAAACCTTGAGGATATCAAAGAGCTTCACAAAAACGGCTGCAAACTCGTCAATGAAGGCGCAAACATGCCAAGCACTCTGGACGCCATAGCTTATATGCTTGAAAATAAGATATTCTTTGGCCCTGCAAAAGCGGCAAATGCCGGCGGCGTGGCTACAAGTCAGCTTGAGATGAGCCAAAACGCAGGTATGACTTCTTGGAGTTTTGCCGAAGTAGACAGCAAACTCAAAGGCATCATGAAACACATCTTTGACCTCTCTTATGAAACATCAAGAGAGTTTGACGATGACGGCAATATAATGCTTGGAGCTAACATAGCAGGCTTCAGAAAAGTAGCTGACTCTATGATAGAACAAGGAATTTTGTAAGCTTTTGGCTTAAATAATCGTGGGGGGCTTCCCCTCACGACTTCACCACCCCACACATATCACAACTTCACAACCACCCTACTCCGTCATTGCGAGTTTGCTCTCACTCGTGGCAATCCACATTTTGCCTTTTTGCGCCACAAACGCCCTTTGTGTCATTGTGAGGAGCGTAGCGACGTAACAATCTCAGCTCTCCTCTTTTGCCTCTCCTCCGTCATTGCGAGTTTGTATTCAGGCGTGGCAATCCATACGATAATGGCACAAAAAATAAATATTATATCAATGAGTAGCGATATATTTCATATTATTTCAGTCATTTTGCGTAAAAAAAGAGCTGAGATTGTTACGTCGCTACGCTCCTCACAATGACACAAGGGGGCATGTGTGGCGAAAAAAGGGCATAAGAGTGGATTGCCACGTAGCAGTCACAGGCTCGCAATGACGGAGTGGAGGGCTTCGGCTCGCAATTGTGCTAGTCAACAATTTCGTTGACACTTTTGCCTCTCCTCCGTCATTGCGAGTTTGTATTCAGGCGTGGCA
>JAITNC010000006.1 GCA_031290675.1 Campylobacteraceae bacterium
TATCTCCCTCATGCTCACGCTCTCCACATCTTTGTGCATATTTTTAGGTGCGCTTAAAAAATACGGATATATAGGCGTTGTAGTGATGACACTCTCGCCCTCTTTGAGCATTCCGCAGGCGATATTCATACTTGCGACCACGCCCGATGTAAATACCAAAGAGTTTTTATCTACATTCCAACCGTGATGTCTTTTTATAAAGTCTGTTATGGCCGTGAGTGTTTCATCGTCCACGCCCGTATAGCCGAAAATGCCGTGTTGTGCTCTCTCTTGGAGTGCGTCTATGACGCATTGCGGGGACTTGAAGTCCATATCTGCCACCCACGCAGGAATAGCCTCTTTGAACATTCTGTATCTCTCAAGTTTTAGTGCGTTTGTGCCGCTTCTGTTTATTATCTCATCAAACATTTATGCCCTTTTATCGCTTTTAAATAGTTACTTTGATAAAATTTTACCATTATTTGTTTAAAGGACAAAATTTGAGAGCGTTAATCAGCGTAAGCGACAAAACAGGCATATCGCAGTTTGCGAAATCTTTAGAGCAGTTAGGATACGAGATCATCTCAACAGGCGGCACATACAAGCTTTTGAAAGAAGAGGGTGTCAAAGCCTTGGAGATAAGTGAAGTTACGAAATTTCCCGAGATGTTTGGCGGCAGAGTCAAGACGCTCAACCCCTACATTCACGGCGGCATTTTACACAGACGTGATTTGCCTTCGCACGTGAGCACGGCGAAAGAGCACGCCATAGTGGGCATAGATATCGTGTGCGTGAACTTATATCCGTTCAAAGAAACCATATCAAAAACGGACGATTTTGACGAGATAATAGAAAACATAGACATAGGCGGCCCCGCTATGGTCAGAAGTGCGGCAAAAAACTTCAACGATGTCGTGATAGTAACTGACGTCTTAGACTACGACTTGGTAGTAGAAAAGCTGCAAAATGGCGGCAATACGCTTGAGTTTAGACGTGATATGATGATAAAAGCTTACGAGCATACAGCGATGTATGACGCTACGATAGCCAACTATATGAACGGCAGATTTAAGGGCGGTTTTGGCGACAAGCAGTTCATAGCCGGCACGAAGGCTTTTGATACGAGATACGGCGAAAACCCTCATCAAAAGGGCGCTTTGTATGAGTTTGACTACTTTTTTACGACAAATCTCAAAACCCTAAAAGGCGAAGCCAGCTTTAACAACCTGACCGATATAAACGCAGCCGTTAAGATAGCGGCGTCTTTTGGCAAAGCTCCTGCTGTCTGTATAGTCAAACACGCAAATCCATGTGGGTTCGCTGTAAAAGACAACTTGCTTGAGAGTTACATAGAAGCCCTGAAATGCGACACTCTCTCGGCGTACGGCGGAGTTGTGGCTATCAACGGCACACTTGACAAGATGTTGGCTAGCAAGATAAACGAGATATTTGTTGAGGTGATAGTAGCGGCAAACGTAACACCCGAAGCGTTGGCGGTTTTTGAGAGCAAAAAGCGAGTTAAGATATTTTCGCAAGAGAGCAGATACCTCACCCTCAGCAACGACGCTCACGACTTCAAACACGTGGACGGCGGCTTTGTTTTTCAGGAAAGCGACAGCGTAAATGACGAAGAGATAACAAACGCCAAACGCCAAAGCGACAGAGCAGCTTCAAGTGGCGAGTTGAGGGACTTGGAGATAGCTTACAAAGTCGCCGCTTTGACGAAGTCAAACTGCGTTGTTTACGTAAAAGATAGCGTTATGGTGGCGATAGGTATGGGTATGACGAGCAGAGTTGATGCTGCCAAATCGGCACTTTTGAAAGCCAAAGATATGGGAATAGACATCAGCGGAGCGGCATTGGCAAGCGAGGCGTTTTTCCCATTTCGTGACAGCATTGATGCGGCAGCAGCAGCAGGGGTCAAGGCGATAATAGAACCGGGCGGAAGCATCAGAGATGATGAGGTGATAAAATCAGCAAATGAACATAAAATAGCGCTGTATTTCACGGGAGTTAGACACTTTTTGCATTAAAGAGGTATTGTTTTGGCAATACAAAGTAAGGTTAGAGGATAAAAGAGTTTAGTAGCTAATAATAAACTTAAATAACCTCTAATCAATTGCCGAAAATCCCTCTGCCTTCATATTGTCTATTAGCAATAATAGTTGTTGGCTTTGTTTGACAGATACATAGCCTTTTTTAATTTGAATATCTATTATCTTGATATCTTCGTCTGATATTAATTTTTTGCTAACACCAAAAGATTTTAATTGTTTCCAAATATCTTTTGGTATGTCACAGACTTTTCTTTGTGCATCAATTCCATTATCTATTCTTTGTATTCTTCTTCCATCTCGTAGAATTTGATCAAATTCGTTTATTGATATAAGTTCAGATAAAAAATCACTCTTGAATTCAAAATATATTTTTGTAATCGCTGTCCAACACATAAGACGTTTGCAAAACTGACCGATATTTGACATCTCGCCGTTATTTAATAAGAGGTTATGAACTTCTTTGGTAATTTCTTTCAATGTATTTTTAAATCCTTCCGAAATCGCTTGTTTGTTCCATATTTTCATAAAATCAATGGACTTCCCTATCTCCTCCGTTTTATGCGCAATATAAGCCAATGTATAGGCGACTATATTTGCACGATAGCCGCCGTCATACCAAGTCGCATTTGTAACCAATTTTTCAGTTGCTTTGAACACTATTGCTTTTGCTATTGCGATCTTGTAATATGCCTCATTGAACTGTGTGTCATTTTCATTCCACAATTTATCAACCTTGTTGGCGTATTCAAGGAATATGTATTGCGCACCCTTGCTCACTATGTGTGGCAACTGCATCCAAACGCCTTCAAATTTTGCCAAATCAGTTTTTGTAAATAGCTGGCTTTTTGGATATTCAATTTGAAATTTATTCTTTTTAGCAGGCGTTGCGTATGAATAACCATTGATATATTGCCCGCGTGCGCGCTCGTAAAACCATTTTGTTTGTATAAATTGTCCGTTGACAGATGGAGCATATATCCTACGTGAAAAATCTTCCATTCGCTTGTGAAAATGATGGGTGGCGAAAAAGTCTGCCTCATTTACTTTATTCTGGCTGTTGGCATACTTAGAGATACAAGGAATCATTTCATCTCCAAGTTCCTGTGACACGACGGAAAGTTTCATTTGCACAAATATCCTACTTATATCGGCTTTATCTTTTTTGTATGTGCTAAAAAGCGAAGCTGTTGTCTGTCCCCCGTTGACTATCTGCAAATTTGTGAGGAATTGGATTTTCCCATCTTTCAAATCTATGGATTCGGCGGTCGCTGTTATTCCGTTGTTGTATGCAAAGAACCTTTCGGGCTTACTCAGTATAGTTTCGCGAATTCCCTTATTAATTTTCCCTTTCGTTTGCAAGAAACTACGCACATTGCGTTCTAGTAGCCGCGCCCCGTGCCGTTCGTAGAGTTTTGCAAGGACAATTCCAGGCACGACCGCCAAGTAAGCTTTGTACTCAGTTTCGTCCAAATTGGCAGGCAGGCAAGGGATTCCATCGCCAAAGTCGCTATTAAAATCAATTGTTATATCCTGTGGAACCCGCTCAGAAGAGATAAGACGATATAGGCGCGTCAAATCCCAGAGATGATAGTTTATTTTTACATTTCCAGATTGCTTCGGCGGAATTGCATCCAAACGTGAGCTAAGTTTCTTGTCTGTCAAAAGATAAAGATTCACATTTGCGAGCGTGCCTTGGCGTGAATATATGAAATTCGCAACACTGTATCCATCGGAGGTTTCCTCCATATTTTTATAAAATTTATCATCAAGGCTCTTTATAAAAAAGTTTTCAATGCGCTTAAATGAGGATTCTATTTCATCTTTATTTATGGTTGATATGTCGTTCAGACTACTGTATATACTTATGAAAAGATTCAGTGAACCGTCACCACTTTCGTTTTCATCCAAATAATATCCATTTATCGCACGTCCCTGTGGGTCTTTGTAATAAGAATACTCCGGCATTTCAATTTCGCCAGCCTCATCAAGGTATTCACAAAATGCTTCAAAGAATGCGCGTTGCAGAAAATCATTTCCAGAGCATGCATTTGCACTTACCTCGTTAAATAATTCTTCGTGAAATTCTTGCAGTTCATCCATTTTTATTCCTTTTTCAATACTTCTTCCAATGAAATTTCATAATCCGTACAATTGCCAAGATTTATGATGTAGTTCGCCTTTGACACGCCTTCTTTCACATCTTTTGGTGTTATCCTTGGAAATTCGCCATAGACTCTAAATCCCTTGAATTTATTTGCAACATAAAAAGTATCATTATATGTTCCGTCAAGGAACAGGCCAACCAAGGCCAATTTCTTGATGAACGCCTCGTATGCCGTTGCGTTTTCAGCATGTAGCTTTTCCGCTATTCTATTGGATAGTGAAAACAAGCTGAACGAATCTGGTGCATCAGATGCCGCAACGCCGATATATGCAACTGCAAGGAAAATATCACATTCTGCATCATAGAGCTGTTGCAAGGAAGAAATATGAACCTCGTTCCTTGATGGGGATAAGCAGGTTTTTATTTCTATCCGCCTGTTACCTATGAAAAAATCTTGTGCGTCCGCATCCGCGCCAGTCCAAAAATTGACAGAATCCAATGCATTGTATTGTGATAGCAAGTAGTTTTCAAGAAAGATTAGCTCTCCAATAAGTCCCCTCTGCTCTTCTTTGGATAATTTATCATCACTGTTACGCTTCAAGAAATATTGCCAGTAAAGTAGGCGATTGCAGAACAAATCAATAGCCTTTTTTTCGCTTGCCGCCCCCGATGCTACACTGCACAGATCAAGGCATATTTTCAGGAATATCGGATAATCATCGTTGTTTTTGAGTGTTAGGGTTATGGATGGACTGCCTCCAGCTGAAATACTACCAACGCTTATTCCATTAAGTAAAATCTTGTCGCGGATTTTAGCTGGTTTGGAAATTGAAAACACCAGCATGTATTTGGATGTGGAATCTTTCGCAAAGTAGAAATCATAAGGATAATTTGCACTTATGCGACGTGAAGAAATAAGCCCGACAGATGGAGTTTCCAAATTTTCCCAAGGATTTTCATTAGTCACCGTCATATTCAGCCTCGCTCTCATCTTCGAGCAATCCAAAGTTTTCTTTCATCCATTGGAGATTTACGACATATTCCTCCCCATCGTAGTCATAGTTGCGGTTTATAAAAGGGAAGCTTATGGCATAAATCGGAGTATGCTCATAAATAGTATGTTCCAGCTTGTTTTCCAAGTTTGCCAAAAACAATACAAGCAAAGGTTTGGAACGGCTGTGTCTATAGGCCGCATCCCTATTGGCTTTTCCAGTGTCTTTCTCTTCTTGTGCTATTATGGCCTCGGCATTTTTTATTTGCTCGTGGGTTAGTCCAACTATTTCTATACCCTGTGAAGCCATGCGCCTTCTGGAACTTACTTCCATCCCTTTTCCGTCACAAGTTTTGTTTCCAGCAGTTCGCACTGGTTGGATAATGCGTATAGAATCAGATATTGGAATATCAAAGAACTGGTTATTTTCACCTTTCTTTAAACTGACCAAAGCGACATCCCACAGATCAATTTTATCGTTTTCTTTCATATTTATAACAAACCGATGCATCGATGGCATCTGTGTATCAATGGAATCATCGTGATTCTTATAATCCCTTATAAAATCCAAGACAATATCAGCTGGAACATTGCGCCACAGATAGCCATTGTTATCCGCTTCAGTCAATTTGTTTTGTTGTTGCAATTTTTCAATAGTGCCAAAAAATAGTTTTTGATTTGCATTTATAGCATCAGAGGTTGTGAGAACTCTTTTTGTTTCAATATATCGACCAGATAAATCTACCTTTTCCCTTATTGGCGTTCCGTGCCACATTTTGTTTTTTGCGGTTATTAGCAATTTGAATGGACTTTTTCTTACACGCAATCCGAAGTTTTTTGGTGTTAACCCAAGCGAAGCCATATACTTAAAATCTGCGATAAGCTCGTCCGTTGCTTCTGTTATAAATTCATACCAAGCTCGTGATTCCTTTGGCATGTAAATCCGGCACAAGTCTTCATATCCGTCACGGTAGCCAAACCAGCGCCCCATTTGCATAAGCGTGTCATACATCATCGTGTTGCGGATAAGATAGCTGATACTCAAACCTTCAAGAGTGAGGCCACGGGACAGAGCAAGCCCACCGACTGCTATTATGTTCAGCCCGTTTGGATAATTTTCGTAATCCAGCCCATCTTGCGAGCGTTGGTTTATACTATAAATTTTAATTGGCGCAGTTGCATCATGTAATTTATCTAGCACTTGCTCCCAAGAAAAACCGCAATCCAAATACTCTATATCAAACAATTCTTTCAATTTGGCAACAAGTGGATTTTCAATGGCGCCACTCATTTTGTAACTGTATCTGATTGAATTCTGCGCTTCATCAAGATATTCAACTAATTTGTTTTTCACGCGGGTCTGCACATCATTAAACCTTGATACATTCACTAGCATGGAGTTATGCTTTTTGATATCTCCACGAAGAATTCGTATTGCTCGAGCCAGCAGAAAAAGATTCACCGCGTCTATCAGGCTTTCTGGCAAGCGGTCTATTGCTAAGTCTTTTTTATGGGTGAACGGCAATAATCCACTTTTGTTACCTTCGTCCTGATGGTCTTCAATTAATCGGACTATGTTCTCTTCTCGTTCGGGACAGAAAATCTTGCTTGCCCCGAAATAATTAGATGGTGCGTCAAGGCAGTAAATAAAATCGCGTGGGAATAAATCTTCGCCGATTCCATCCATTGGTGTATTGTCAATAAATATATTCGCAAATGGTGTAGCCGTGTATCCAATATAACATCTTTCCTTGAATATACTCAAAAGCTGGCGAATAAGCGCATTGATTTTAGATGCCTCATCTGGATTCTGTTTCGTATTGATTGACGCATTATCAGCTTCGTCGTCTATCAGCATCATCGGTACATCATCAATTTTGGCCATTTCGTCATTTGATTGAATACTCTGCTTCAACCAATCAATCAGGTTCTGCAAGGTTTTTCCATTTTTCTTTATTACAAATACAACGGGATTGGAAAAATTTTGTATGTTTGCTCCAATCTGCGATGCAGTGTTTTTATTGAAATCCTTGCGAATTGTTGTGAATGTTATCGGCTGATACCTAGGGTCATAATCTGTTAATCCGACGCCTATTTGCTTGAACTTGTCATTGGACGTATCACGACCAGTAAAGCCTTGTTCAATTCGAATCTGCGTTTGTTTGCGTAAAGAATTTGTAATGCCAGCAATGACAATAAAAACTTTGTATCCAGCATCAGCGGCTTTTGATATGAGTCCGAGATAATTAGCCGTCTTGCCAGATTGAACATGACCGACAACCATACCCTTGCGTTCCCAATTTCCAGACTTTTTTGGATTTTCCGCTAGTGCGAGAATACGCTCCGTAACATCATCAAGTGATGCCACAACATTTATTCCGAATCCTTTGCTTATCAAATGCCCTCTGTATTTTTTCCAATAATACCATTCTATGTTCGGCTTGGCCTCTGGTAGCCAAGGCTCGAATAGGTCTTGCAACACATCGCCTTGCCCCATTGTTATATTGACACGGGTTTCTATTATTTTTCTGACTTTTTCAAGATTTTCCTGAGTAAGTTGTGGAAACGCTGGTGCGAACATAAGTACGGTTTTTTTTATAAGTTCTTGTGTGATATCTTTTGCCAACATCTTGCTGACTATCGCCATTGCCGCAGTTTCAAGATTTTCCATTTGTGTTGTTATCATTATCTCTTTTCCAATCTTGTTTTGATATAATCCATATATCTATTGAACGGTGCAATACTTGAAAGTTTTTCCAATGCTACTTCACGCGATATACCATCGCTTTCTATCCATCCGCATATCATCATTTCTGCAACATCTGCCAACGCATCCTCATTTATTTCATTTTGCGTGACATCGTTCGGCTTGGCCCCGTAATCGCTGAATAACAGGTCGGTCGGAAAGCACCGTGCCACCATGTCAAGTAGTGCTATAAACTCAGATTCTTCTTTTGCTCCCAGATGTTCCCGTATCCTGATGACCAGTGGATGCTCTGAATTTATCTTGTAAAAGATTTTGCCTTGCGCTACGACTTGCTCCCACATTTGCACAATTTTTCCATCTGCCAGCCGTCTGCCACGTGCCCTGTACGTTTTAGCGGATTTTCCCATAATTTTTTCTATAGTACTTTTTAGCCTGTCGCGTATGATAGCTGGTGGGGTTGCAGTTGATTTCTTTACATCAATGTTCCAATCTGTGTCCATATCGTTTGGAATATCTATGCGGACGCGAGCAAGTTTTGTAAGATTTTCCGGCGCAACAATCCTGAACCATGCACCATGAACGATAAGCCTGCGGTTACGATACACATAAAAGCCCTGATTAGCAAGATAGCCACCCTCTCCAGCATATCGCTCGTATTCGTCTTCCTTTGTTTTGCTGTGATGAGGGAGAATATATGGAATGATGGATATTTTTGAGCCATTCATAATTATTTCGTCTTTTTCTAATTCCTGCGTTGCTGGATTTTTTATGTTGAAAGGGTCAAATGATTCCAAAACATGCCCGTTTATAGAAATCGCAACCTTGCTAAGTCCTCGCTCGCCGTCAATGTATCTGTGAAATGTCAGTTGTAAATGCTTTTCTATCACGGATATTGCTGAATCCAATTCTTTTTGTAGATTATTTGCGCTACCGTCAATCATACGGTCTATCTTTTCCCAAATTATCGCCGTTCCATTGTCTAAAAAATGTTTAAAAAATGGAATCTGCTTGATTTCTTTTTCTGACAAAATATCAATGTCCCAGCGGTTATTTTCCGCTATATCATCCAAATCCCAGCGAGCAGCCGATACTTTGCTATCACTTGCGCTGACAACGCTCAAGCGCTTGCATATTGAAAACGATGCTGTTTTCATTCCAAGTCCGAATCTGCCTAAATCATTGTCATCTCTTTTTTCAAGAGGGCTTGTGGAACCGAGTCGCATCGCTTCTTTTAAATCCTCTGGCGACATTCCACTCCCATTGTCAATAATAGCGAAAATAGGGCATACTCCGTCAAGGGAAAAGAAAATCTGTATACTGGTAGCTTTGGCAGCGATACTATTGTCAATCAAGTCAGCAACAGCAGTTTCAAGCGAATAACCCACACTCCGCAAGGAATGCACAAACGACGAAGGATTTGGGTCTAGACGCTCTTTTGCCATCTCAGATTTCTTTGTTGTTTAGAATCTTATGTATATTTTCTGCTATTGATTGCACTATGGGGACAGACACTGCGTTTCCAATTTGCTTGTATTTTGCGCTGATGCTTATATTATCAGGGAAAAAGAATGTTTTATCGTCAAATCCTTGAAGCCGCAGACATTCTTGTGGAGTAAGACGTCGTAAATCGCGTTTGTCTATCACCAGTGGAACATTGTGTCCGCCTCCGCCCATATTGGCTGTTAAAGTTGGGCAAACACTGTTTTTATTCTTACGACAATATACTCGTCGCCATTGATAAAATGCCTCTCTGTCACCGTCTTTTTCAATTTCTTTCATGGCTGGTCTGTAATAGTGTGGATACCGGCTGAAATAATGAATCTCATCGGCTGTTTCGTCTATGATTTGCCAAAATGAAATACGTTTTTTTAACTCAACCTTTTCTGGCCAACCGAGCTTATTAAATTCTTCAGCGTGCTTTTGGCTTTTGAAACATACCATATAAAAACGCTCACGATGTTGTGGAAGCTTTGAATATTCACACGTATCAAGTACCTTGTCACAAATATGATAATTGCGACCTTCTTTTTCCAATGCGACTTTTATCGTTTTATATGTTTCGCCATTGTCGTGTGTTTTAAGATATCGGACATTCTCAAAAAACAGCACCTTTGGTTTATATGCATCAATAAAGCGAAGCATCTCAAAGAATAGTTTCCCGCGTCCGCGCTCATCTTCGAATCCCTTGCGGTGTCCGGCGATTGAAAATGCTTGGCATGGAAAGCCGCCGGTAATTATATCAACTTTTCCAAGTCGCTTGTCTTCTGGCTTAAGATTGCAGATGTCATCCTCAACAAGGATATGGTCAAAATTTTTGCTGTATGTTTTGCACGCTGACTTATCTAGTTCATTTGACCATAGTAGGTCAAAACCCGCGTTCTTAAAAGCAAGGCAGATTCCACCAAGTCCTGCAAAAAAACTTCCCACTTTTAACATTCAAAAACCCCAAATATATTGATAGTGTTTGGAATTATAGTCAATTACAGCAAACATCTTACTTAAAAACATCACCCCATTTTCCCCTCTATCTCCAGATACCTCTCCACCATCGGTTCTAACTCACTCTCTTTTTTTGTTAGCAGTTCTGTTAGCGTTGTGATGCCCTTTTCTTGGTAGCACGCAGGGTTAGCGAGGCAGGATTTTATCTCTTTTATTTCGTTTTCAAGTTTTTCTATCATGGCTGGTAAAGTTTCATAGTCTTGTTGCTCTTTGTAGCTTAGTTTTTGTGGTTTTGTTTTTTGTTTGACGCTCGCCGCCGCCGCCTCATCAGTGAGAGATTTTTCAAACTCATCTATCTCTTTTATCTCCCGCTCATACTCCAAAAATTCACTGTATGAGCCGTGACTTTCGGTTATCAGCCCGCCGTTTGAAAATATCAGCAGTTTTTTGGCTATTTTATCCACAAAATACCTGTCGTGGCTGACGAAAAGCACCGCCCCGTGGTAGTTTTGTATATACTCCTCTATGATGTTTATAGTCGGTATATCAAGGTCATTTGTGGGTTCGTCCAAGATAAGACAGTCGGTTTTTTTCGCGAACAGCATAGCCAAAGCGACACGATTTTTCTCGCCGCCGCTGAGTATTCCTATCTTTTTGTCCAGATACTCTTTTGGAAACAGAAAGTTTTTCAAGTACCCAAACACGTGCATATTTCGCCCCTGCACCTCCACTCTGTCGCCGCCGTTTGGGCAAAATGTTTCTATGAGATTTTTGTCGTCGTTGAGCATAACTCTCTGCTGGTCAAAATACCCTATCTCAAACTCGCCTCTTTTTATCTTGCCCTTGTCCGGTGGCAATTCGCCGAGCAGCAGGCGCAAAAGCGTGGATTTGCCTGTGCCGTTTCTGCCGACTATTGCGATGCGCTCTTTTTGCATAATCCTAGCGGAGAAGTTCTTGATGAGAGTTTTTGAGCCGAGAGCCTTTGATATGTCGTCTATCTCAAAGAGCATTTTTTGTCTGTTTACTGATTTTTCTTGGTTAAAATTGTGCTTTTCGCGCTCCAGTTCAAGTTTGATTTTTCGCATAAAACTTGGGTTTTTTTTCGCCTCATCACGCATCTTGAAAACTCTCGCTTTCCTGCCCTCATCTCTTTTGAGCCTCGCTTTGACGCCACGTTGCAGCCACTCTTCCTCACTTTTGAGAATCTTCAGAAGGGTTTCGTGCTCTTTTTGCATCGCATGCAAAAGCGCCTCTTTGCTTTGCAGGTAGTTCATATATCCGCCATCAAAACTTCTAAGCTTGAGGTTGTCTATCTCTACCGTTCGCGTGGCTATCTTGTCTATAAAATACCTGTCGTGCGATATAAACACGAGCGTGAAATTCTCTTTTGAGAGCATCTCCTCCAAAAACGTGACCATATACACATCAAGGTGGTTCGTCGGCTCGTCAAGCAGCAAGATATCGGGCTTTTTCAGTATCAGCCCAGCGAGTGCGACCCTGCGCCTCTCCCCGCCGCTCAAAAGCGAAATATTCCTGTTTTCGTATATTTTGAGGTCAAACTCTTGCAGTATGCGCTCTATCTTGTCGTCTAAGTTCCACGCATTGTGAGCGTCAAGAAAAGCCGCCACCTCTCCCTGTCTGTGTAAAAGTTCTTTGTTTGTGAAATCAGCCGCTATCTGTTGGCTCAAAGCTTCGTATTCTTGGCGTTTTTGTGTGAGTTGCACGAGTTGAGCTTCTATCACTTCCCGCACACTTTGCGTTTCTAAAAATTGCGGATTTTGCTCAAGCATCTCTATCTTGATATTGTTTTGCTGTATTCTTTTGCCGCTGTCTACCTCCAGCGTGCCGTTGATTATCCTCAAAAGCGTGCTTTTGCCGCCGCCATTTTGGCCTATTATCGCTATTTTCTCTTTTTCGTTGATAAAGAGGCTTATATTTTCAATAATCTTTTGAGTTTCGTAACTTTTACTAACATCTATCAAATCAAGCAGCGCCAATGTGAAAATCCTTTTAAAAGAGAGTTCAAGTATGCAAGTTTAGCCATAAAATGCTATGTTTCTTATAAAGTCAGATTTCCATCTATTGTCTTTTCACGCCAAAAAATATGCTACAATGAGGTGAAATTTTAGTGATATTAAAAGGAGTTGTATGAAGAGGATATTTTTTTGTCTGTTGGCGGTGATGGTCGGAGTTGTTGGAGCCAAAAGCTTGGATAAAAGCTTGTTGATTGGCAAAACGTGGCAGTGTGCACTCGGCATTGATGAGGGCGGCGTAAGCGGAAAAGGAAGCGGCGAAAGTGTCTACAAAAAAGACGGCACATTTTCTGCAAAAGCAAAAGTTGTTTACACACAGCCTAAAGAATACACGCTTGAAGTAACTGAAAGCGGCACGTGGAAACTTGACGGCGACAAGCTCATAGAAACAACAAAAACTTTCAGCGCAAAGAGTAAAGAAGCCCCTGAAATAGCTCAAAGTATGGAAGAGTTGATGAAAGTAAGCATCAAGGAGAGCGAAGAGTTCGGTCAAGATGAAGATGATTATATCACGATAATAGGGTTGAGTGAAAATAGATTGGTAACTACGGCTGACGTGGATTTTGGCGCAAAAACGATAGAGTGCAAAGCCAAATAATTTTACAAAAAAGGAGTTGGTATGAAAAAGATATTTTTTTGTCTTTTGGCGGTGATGGTTGGAGTTGTTGGAGCAAAAAGCTTTGATGAGAGTTTGCTCGTCGGCAAAACGTGGC
>JAITNC010000037.1 GCA_031290675.1 Campylobacteraceae bacterium
CTTGATTATATCTACAAAAATCAACCTTCAGGCACTACAAGGTTTGGCGAGTTTGTGGATTTTATATATCTCGGGGCGATAGGCTGGCGAGGTATCAGGCAAAGAAAAATACATATGGAAGAGCTTTTGAAATTTTGTATAAAAAGCCTGAGAGAGAAAGAAAAAAGAGTAGATATAGTAGATATCGCCGCAGGACACGGACGGTATGTCTTGGAAACTATAAGCCAAATAACTCCCCTGCCCGACTCCGTGCTTTTGCGTGATTTCAGCGAAGTCAATGTAAAAGAGGGGTCATCTCTCATCAAAGCCAAAGGACTTGGCGAGAGGGTCAAGTTCGCACGCGGGGACGCTTTTGACAAAAACTCTCTTGCCTCTCTTGAAAGCCCTACTATAGCTATAGTTTCAGGGTTATACGAGCTTTTTGGCGACAACCAAATGATAAAAAATTCGCTTGAAGGGTTAGCGAACACGCTTCAAAGCGGCAGTTTTCTCATCTACACAGGACAACCATGGCACCCTCAACTTGAATACATAGCGAGAGTTTTGCCGAGCCACCAAGGCGGCAAGCCGTGGGTCATGCGAAGACGGACAGCCAGAGAGTTAGACCAGCTTGTCACAAACGCAGGTTTCACAAAAATAACAACACGCATTGATATTTGGGGAATTTTCACCGTATCTGTCGCTGTGCGAACATAAGAAAGGCGTTTCGTGTTTGAAAAAATTTGCTCACATTTATTGATAGGCTTCGCAAAACTTTTAACGGGCTTACGGCTCATCTGGAAAGGGTGCGAACCCTCCGCAAAACAGAGGATTTACTACGCCAACCACAGTTCTCACGCTGATTTTGTGCTTATTTGGTCTGCACTTCCAAAGCTGATAAGGGAAAAGACAAGACCTGTAGCGGCGGGTGATTATTGGAGCAGGACAGCGATTCATAGATTTATGATACACAAAATGTTCAATGGCGTTTTGGTTGATAGAAACGCCAAAAAGACAAATCCACTAAAGCCTATATTGGAAGCTTTGAAAGAGGGCTACTCTATCATCATTTTTCCCGAAGGCACACGAAACAGAGAGGATACGCTTCTATCGTTTAAAGCTGGGATTTATCTGTTGGCTAAAGAAAATATTGACATTGAGATAGTTCCTATCTGGCTTGACAACTTAAAAAGAGTAATGCCAAAAGGTCATTTTATACCGTTGCCGTTCCTTTGTACTCTTGTAGCTGGAGAGGCTGTTACGTTGAGAGAAAACGAGCCAAAAGAGGAGTTTTTAAATAGACTTAGAGATACTCTGATGGAGCTTGGAAAGGTAAAAAGTGAATGATATATTAGCCCTGTTTTTGGGCATAGGCACGATTTTGATTTTCGCCACCGTAGTCGGTTTTATCTTAAAAATCAAAACAAAACAACCAAACCCAATGATAAACAACCTAAACGCCAGAATTTACGCTTGGTGGGTTATGGTGGCTATCATTGGAGTAGCGTTTTGGTTTGGAAATACCGCCGTTGTCGCTCTGTTTTTGCTCGTATCTGCACTCGCCTTAAGAGAGTTCATCACTATAACGCCGACAAATCAAAACGATTATTACGCCCTTTTGTTTGCGTTTTATGTAGTCTTGCCTGTGCAATACATCTTTGTTTTTGCAAAGTGGTATGGAATGTTCAGCATATTTATCCCTGTTTATGTGTTTTTGCTTTTGCCTATACTCTCATCGCTTCAAGCCGATGTGAAAAACTTTTTGGGAAGATGCGCGAAAACTCAATGGGGAGTTATGATAAGCATATATTGCATCTCGTGCGTTCCGGCACTTTTGATGTTGCAAATAGAAGGGTTTGAGGGCAAAAATATGCTCCTGATAGCTTTTCTCATCATAGTAGTGCAAATCTCCGATGTGCTCCAATATGTCTTTGGCAAACTTTTTGGAAAACACAAGATAGCCCCTGCCCTCTCGCCTTCAAAAACCATAGAAGGCTTTGCTCTTGGAACGCTAAGTGCATCGCTGGTGGGAGGCTGTTTGTGGTGGATTACGCCATTTGCATTTTGGCAGGCTATCGTCATCTCGCTTATTTTAACTCTGCTGGGATTTTTGGGTGGACTTGTGATGTCGGCTATCAAAAGAGATAAGGGGGTTAAAGATTGGGGGTATATGATAGAAGGACACGGCGGCATCTTGGACAGATTTGACTCCGTCTGCTTCGCTGCTCCTATATTTTTTCACATCGTACGCTTTTGGTGGGCGTAAAGGTGCATATTTTATACTTTTCACTATTTTGATGTATAATTTATCAATTTCCAATAAGGATAAACAATGCAGCAAACAAAAGCCATAAAAGCTTCAAAGCTTTGGAAAATCAAAAAGATAGTTGCTGATTTTGAGGGTTCGCCAATAGAGAAAATAAGCAGGGATTGGGCACTCATCACAGCGGGGAGTGCGGAGGATTACAACACGATGACCGCTTCGTGGGGAGGCATAGGCTATCTGTGGGAACGCAGCGTGGCGATAGTCTTCATAAGACCGACGAGGCGCACTTATGAGTTCGCCCAAAACAGCGCACGCTTTACGCTTACATTTTTTGACAAATCCTTTAAAAGCAGAGTTCACAAAGTCTGCGGCAACAAATCGGGACGGGACATAGACAAAGCCAAAGAGGCGGAAATAACGCCAATATATTTTGGCGAGGATATCGTGAGTTTTGAGGAGGCAAGAGAAATCATCGTCTGCAAAAAGATTTATTTTGAGGACTTCAAACCGTCAAATTTTATTGATAAGGGGATTGACGATTTTTATCCTTCAAAAGATTATCACAGGATATATATCGGAGAAATAGAGAAGTTTTACAAGAAATAACTTTGATATCTCCTGAGCCACCTTTTATGTTCTCTGGCTCGCTCTTTTGCGTCAATATGTCGTTGAGTGCTCGCCAGCGTCGTCATATACCAGTTCGTATTATTCATAGCTAGCTCACTCTCTGCCTCGTCTTGCCACAAAATATCTGTGCCATAGAAACATAAATTTGGTATGCTCTAATCCTCCCCTCCTCCGTCATTGCGAGCCTGTATTCAGGCGTGGCAATCCATTATTTTTTAGCCAAAATTACTTAAATAATATGAAATACATCGCTACTTATTTGTATAATATTAACTTTTTGTGCCATTATCGTATGGATTGCCACGTTCGCAAGCTCACTCGCAATGACGGAGGAGAATAAACACAGATGCTTCGCAAGCGGAGCCATGACAATTGGAGGGCTACGCCGAAGCCATGACACGGGGGGTGGTGGTTTTCGCCCTATTTCGTCCCTTTCACCATTTGAGTATAAATCAACTCAAAATCTTGAAAACCTATCTCTAAGATACCGTATCTAAACGGATATCCCCAAAACTGTTTATTTGGTATAAATCGCAACTCATATATCAAAGGCAAGATAGGTATTT
>JAITNC010000051.1 GCA_031290675.1 Campylobacteraceae bacterium
GAAGAGTATTTTAAAGTTCACAAAAAACCTCTTTTTAGCTCACATATGTTAGACCTTTCCGAAGAACCGTTAGAGCAAAATATCGCGACCTGTGTGCAATACCTCAAACGTATGAGCAAGATAGGCATGACGCTGGAGATAGAGATAGGCGTAACGGGCGGCGAGGAAGACGGAGTGGACAACAGCGGCATAGACAATGCGCTTTTGTATACACAGCCAAAAGATGTGGCTTACGCTTACAGTGAGCTAAAAAAGGTGAGCGACAACTTCACTATCGCGGCGAGTTTTGGCAATGTACATGGTGTCTACAAGCCGGGCAATGTTGTGCTGACGCCTAAGATATTGGGCAACTCTCAAGAGTTTATAAAAAAAGAGTTTGCTCTGAGTGTTGATAAACCTGTCAGTTTTGTATTTCACGGCGGTTCCGGCTCAACTCTTGAGGAGATACGAGAAGCCCTAAACTACGGCGTTGTCAAGATGAATATAGACACAGATACTCAATGGGCTTTTTGGGACGGCGTGAGAGGATATGTGGCTAAAAACAGCGCATATCTGCAAGGTCAGCTTGGAAATCCCGAAGGCGAGGATAAGCCAAATAAAAAATATTACGACCCCAGAAAGTGGATTAGAGAGGGTCAAAAAAGTATGGCAGAACGACTGAGAGTAGCCTTTTCAGACCTTAACTGTTTGGATAGAAATTAAAAAAAAGCATTTTTATCTTTTGCGGAGATTTTACTTCAAGGCGTTGCCCATTTGTAAAATCTCCTAATCCCCCCTCTTTGTCATGCGTGAACGAAGGCGTGAGCATCTCAGCTCTCTTGTTAAAAAATAAAAATAAACACAGATGCTTCACTTCGTTCTGCATGACAAAAGAAGGAGTGGATTGCCACGCCTGAGTACAGGCTCGCAATGACGGGAGAAGGGGCAAAAGAGTAGAGCTGAGATTGTCACTCTGCTTCGCTCCTCGCAATGACGGAGGGGGGGGTGGTTAGGCTTCGTTCACGCATGACAAAAATGTGGATTGCCACGTTTGAGTACAAACTCGCAATGACGGAGAAGGAATATTATCCTCACACTCCTCTTTTTAAACTCAAAACGATATAATTACTGACAACTTATCAAAAAAGGTTAGTTTATGAAAATCTTATATACAACAGATAAAAATTTTAATAGCGAATTTGATACGCTTTTGGCGCGTGGGGCGATGGATTTGAAAGAAGCCGCGAGGATAGTTGAGGGTTTGCTTGAAGAGATAAAAAACGAGAAAAACAGCGCTCTAAAAAGACATATTTTAAAATTTGACAAATGGGAAGCCGTAAAAGACGAAGATTTGCAGATTGACACGGCTGTGATGAAAAAAGCTTATGATGAGCTTGACGAGGGCTTGAGAGGCTCGCTGCATAAAGCTTACGAGAGGATTTTTGCTTTTCACGAGAAACAACTCCCAAAATCGTGGCTTAGCTATGAGGACAACGGTATCACGTTGGGGCAAAAGATGAGCGCGGTAGATAGCGCTGGATTATACATTCCGGGCGGCAAAGCGGCGTATCCGAGCTCGCTTTTGATGAACGCCATACCCGCCATAGTCGCAGGCGTCAAAGAGATAGTGGTCTGCACTCCTGCCCCAAACAATGAGTTAAATCTGCTTTTATTGGCGGCTATGCACCTTTGCGGCATCAAAAAAGCTTTCAAAGTAGGCGGAGCAAGTGCGATAGGCGCTATGGCTTACGGAACGGAAAATATACCAAAAGTTGATGTGATAACAGGGCCGGGAAATATCTTTGTAGCGACTGCCAAAAAGATGGTTTTCGGCGATGTAAATATAGATATGATAGCAGGTCCCAGCGAGATAGGCATACTCGCCGATGAGAGCGCAAATGCGAAGTATTTGGCGATAGACCTGCTCTCCCAAGCCGAACACGACGAGATGGCAAGCTCTATCTTGATAACGCCCGATGAAAATATCGCCAAAGATACACTTGCGGAAGTTCAGGCATATCTGCCGACCCTTTCACGCCAAAAGATAGCGAGCGTTTCCATAGACAAAAGAGGGGCGATAATAGTCGCAAAAAGCCTTGATGAGGCGATATCTTTGATGAACAGGATAGCCCCTGAACACTTGGAGGTCGTAACTAAAAATCCATTTGACCTACTGCCTCGTATCAAGCACGCAGGAGCGATATTTATGGGTTCTTTCACGCCTGAACCTATAGGCGACTACATAGCGGGGCCAAACCACACGCTGCCCACAGGCGGGACGGCGAGATTTTTCTCACCTTTAAATGTTGAGCATTTTATGAAAAAATCCTCCATCATCAGTATGAGTGCGGAGGGGTTGAGCGAGATAGGCGAAGCATGTGCCGCTCTCGCCCACGCTGAGGGACTTGGAGCGCACGAAGAGTCTGTCAGAGTAAGACTTAAAAATTTAAAATAGGTTGGTTTTTATGCAAAAAGGAGAGAAATTTAACGCTATCTCGCATCTGGTCGGCTTCCTGCTCGCTATAGCTGCGCTCGTTGTTTTAGTCGTGTTCGCCTCGCTAAAAGGTGATGCGTGGAAGATAGTAAGTTTTAGCATTTACGGCGCTACTCTCACTATACTTTACGGCATCTCGACCGTCTACCACAGCATATCAGGCCGCCGCAAAAAGCTCCTCCAAAGGCTTGACCATTTAAGCATATATCTGCTCATAGCCGGCTCGTACACGCCTTTCACGCTTGTCAGTATGAGGGGCGGCTGGGGCTGGAGTATATTTGGCGTTGTATGGGGATTGGCGGTTTTTGGCATAGTGCAGGAGTTTTTCACAAAATCCGAAAAACGCATACTCTCTTTGGTGATTTATATCATCATGGGTTGGCTCATCGTGATAGCCCTCAAGCCTTTGATCAGCTATATGCCGGCTGGAGGGATTTTCTGGCTCGCTATGGGTGGGCTTTTTTACACGGGCGGGGTCTATTTTTTCATCAATGACGAAAGGGTGCGGCATTTTCACGGAGTTTGGCATATTTTTGTGATGTTGGGTTCTATCAGCCACTTTTTCACTATGGCGTTTTATGTGTTGTAGTGGTTGTTACAACAGCTCAAAATAACTTCTTTTGTATAGCAGGAGATGTTCATCTTGCATCTTTGAAAGTTCCGTACACATCGCACTTCTATCTACTGAAAGATACTCAGCCAGCTCCCCTTGAGTGAAGTTTATCTCAAACTCCCTGCTGCTTGCCTGCTTTGCCTGCATTGATAAAAATGAGAGCAATTTTTGACGTGTTGTGCGCTGCGATAGATGCTCCATCTTTTGTGTGAGAATGATATTTTTACGTGCCAAAATACGCATCATATTTTTGATAAGCTTCAAGTGCAAAGAACTCACGCCGATACTGATAATCTTTTGATAATCAATAAGCAAAATATCGCATGGAAGTGCGCATACTACGCTCAAAGGCAAGCTCTCTATCTGCGCGCACGAAAACGCTTCGCCAAAAAGCTCCCCCTCGCTTATCTGCGCCAAAATAGAGTGCCCGCCCCAGTAACTATCCTGCACAACATTGACACGCCCTGCCAATACTATGCCAAATGATGAGGCTTTGCTCCCCGCTATGGACACCAAGCCGCCTTTTTCAAAACTACGCTTTTTCGCCCCGATGGAGTTCAGCAAGTCCGACATTTCGCTCTCATCTATATCGGAAAATAGCGGGCAGTTTTTGAGTATCGGTAAAAATTTTTTCATAATATCCCTCTTTTGTTGTAAATACAACAAACTATAGAAGCTCAGTATAGTAAGATAGCGCATTTAAGTCAAGGGCGGGTTAGGAAAATGATACGAAAGATTATCGTTATAGATGAGGAAAAGTGCGATGGCTGCGGCATTTGCATAAATGCTTGCGAGGAGGGTGCGATAGGACTTGTGGAGGGCAAAGCGAAACTGCTGCGTGATGATTATTGTGATGGTTTTGGCAACTGTCTGCCGGCATGTCCCGTGGGGGCTATCACATTTACGCAGCGTGAGGCGTTGGCGTATGATGAGGAGGCTGTGAAAAAAAATATAACGAAGCAAGCGGAGCAAACTCCTCTGCCTTGCGGGTGTCCCGGCGCAAGCTCTAAAGTTTTAAAAAAAAGCAGCGGCGGGGGCGCTCCGGGGAGATTTGATTTTGCCGCCGCACCTAAAAGCCAGCTAAATCAATGGCCTGTGCAAATAAAACTCATACCTATATCTGCGCCGTATTTTGAAAACGCTCATCTTTTGGTGGCGGCGGACTGTGCGGCGTACGCTAACGGCAATTTTCATAATGAGTTTATGAAAAACAAAATAACGATTATAGGCTGCCCGAAGCTGGACGAAGGCGACTATACCAAAAAACTAACGGAGATTATCACTCAAAACAATATCAAGTCCGTCACGGTGGTGCGTATGGAAGTTCCGTGTTGTTTTGGGATAGAAAACGCCGTGGTAAATGCACTGAAAAATAGCTCCAAAATGCTGCCTTGGCGCTCTGTCGTACTCTCACTAGAAGGGGAGGTGATGGAGGGGTAGTGTTTCTCAGCTTTTGCATATTTTAACTTGGCTTGTCTTGTGCCACACACGCCCACTTGTGTCATTGTGAGGAGCGAAGCGACGTAACAATCTCAGCTCTCTTGGGCTTTTTTCCTAATTTGGTTCGCTCTTACTCTTATTACTTTCTTTTCCGAAAGAAAGTAAAACTTCTTGCTTGCAAGTAGCGAGCACCAGCGAAGCTAAAATAAACTCCCCCTAGTGTAACTGTCCTTCGGATACCCTGCGCAT
>JAITNC010000117.1 GCA_031290675.1 Campylobacteraceae bacterium
CGTCATTGCGGACTTGATCCGCAACCTCAGGCGTGGCAATCCACTTAAAAAAGGGGAGGGCAACTTCCCACCCCTTATGTCATGGCTCCGTTTGCGAAGCAACTCTATTCTCCTCCAAAATATAGAATGTATTTGTTCGCTCTTGGAGTCATGGCATAAGGGGTGGGATGGATTGCCACGAGTGAGAGCAAACTCATAACACCGCAAAAGAGTTAAAAGTATGACATAAACAAGTATAGGTGGATTATTCCGCTGAGATTGCGTAAAATATAACGCAGAGGGTGGTATTCTCTATAGCATAAAAAACCTAAGAGATATTCGTTACCTGCGTACACAGAGCCGCTGCACAAGCAAAAGATTTTGCTGCTATTTTCTGACAGTTGCCAAAAATCAAATTTTTTTAGATAAAATGAGCAAATCTTTTTTTGGAAAGCGAAACGCTAAGATGAGAAAAATTATAAAAATCATCATTTTATTGTCCATTTTTTCCCTTAACGTTTTGCTGGCGCAGGACAAGCAGATACTTGTCATCAACTCTTATCATCGTGGTTTTCAGTGGAGCGACGACTTGATAAGAGGTATGGAAGATGTCCTCGCTCAGGACGTAGATATCACTGTCAATGTCCTCTATATGGACTCCAAACGTGTCCACTCAAGGGAGTATTACGATAAGCTGCTGGAGCTCTACAAGATACAGCTAAACAGCCGCAAATACGACCTCGTCATAGTCGTGGATAGATTTGCTTATGAGTTCATACTTGATTATTATCACGAGCTTTTTACCGACGAGCCTGTGATGTTTACGGGGCTTGAGAGAGTTTCGCTTGAGGAGATTGAGGCGAGTGCATTGGAGGGTAAAATCTACGGCATTTTTGAGGACAGGTCTATCGGCGAAAATGTACTCATCATCTCAAAACTTATTCCGGGTCTTAAAAAGCTGTATATCATCAACGACCAGAGCAAAAACGGCGATGATTCCGAGCTTTTCATACAACAAGCCATAAAAGACAATGACAAAAATTTTACCATAGAATACATCAGGTCATCAACTCTTGACGAGCTGGAGGAAAAATTTTCCGTTTATAAAAAAGACGAAGCTATACTTTACGTGCGCTTTTACAACGACAAAGACGGCAATTATTACAAAAACAACCAAATAGCCAACACGATAGAACGCCTAAAGCTGCCTGTTTTTATCACCGATACGCTTTTTATGGGCAAGGGGGGCTTTGGCGGAAAACTCGTGCTTGTAGATGAGCTTGGGCGGGAGAGCGGGCAGGTCGCACTTGAGATACTTGAGGGCAAACTGCCGCCGCTTTACATCAAGACATTTGACAAGTACGCATACAGATTTGACCTCAATAAGCTCAAAGAGTTTTATATACACCCCTCATCTGCGGCATTGAAGGATTATGACATCATCAACACGCCGCGTACATTTTTTGACGCTCACAGGGAGTTTATAAATTTTATTTTTATCATATCGCCGCTGTTTATTTTGCTCATACTCGGCCTCTTGCACAACATATATATGCGGCTCAAAAACGAGGCAAAACTGCGCATAGCCGAAACAGAAAAGGCGAAACATCAGCAGTTTGTCGTACAGCAGTCAAAACTCGCCGAGATAGGGGAGGTCTTCTCCTCCATAGCCCATCAGTGGAAAAGTCCGCTCGTTGAGATAGCCACCATAGCGCAGGAGCAGGCTTTCAAAGAGAAGGATAAAAACAGCCGTTACGTCAAAGATATAATGGTTCAAGTGCAGTATATGACGGACACTATAGAGAGCTTCCAAAAGTTCATCATGCCATCAAATCAAAAAACAAATTTTGACATATATGAGTCTATCAAAAATATGCTTTCTATCATCAACCACACGATAAAATATAACTATATAGATGTAAAATTTAACACCAAAAATGCGAATAATTTTATCGTAAACGGGTATAAAAACGAGTTTATGCAGACACTGCTAAATATCGTAAACAACGCCAAAGATGCTATCAATGACGCTCAGAGGGCAGGCAAGATAAAGCGAGGCATTATCACTTTCAACATATACAATACGCAAAAAAATATCATCATAGAGATACAAGACAACGGCGGCGGCATCAACAACGACACAAAAGCGCAGATATTTAACCCTTATTTCACAACAAAAAGCGGAGGACATGGCATAGGTTTATATATGACAAAGCTCATCATAGAGGACAAGATGGGCGGCAGCATAGCGGTTTCAAACAAAAAAGGCGGGGCGTGTTTTAGCATAACACTAAGGAGTATAACGTGAAAATATTGGTATTGGAAGATAACGAGCGTTTGGCGAAACTCATCAAAGAAACGCTTGAAAATGATAATTTTTCAGTAGATGTTTTTTATGACGGCGATAAGGCGCTTGACGCCCTAAATCAGGGATACAGGTGTTTTGTGCTTGATATCAACGTACCCTCTATGGACGGCATAACGCTTCTTGAGACCATCAGACTTTACCACAAAGATGTTCCCGTCATCATCATAAGCTCAAACAACGAGCTGGAAAAGATACAGCAAGCTTATGAGATAGGCGCAAACGACTACCTGAAAAAACCGTTTTATGTATATGAGCTCGTCCAAAAAATAAAAGGTTTTTTGCAAAAATATGAGTCCACTTTTATAGAACTACAATGTGGATATAGATATGATTACGTGAACAGAAGGCTGTACTCGGGGAGCAGAGAGGAGATAATGCTTGCCAAAAAGGAGATACTTTTTTTAGACCTTTTTGTGAAAGACAAGCATCGCATAGTAACATTTGGCGAGATGGAGGAGTATGTCTGGCAGGGCGAAGATACGAGCCTTGAAAATATGCGTGCGCTCGTCAAACGCTTGAGGAAAAAACTCCCAAAAGACGCCATCAAGATAGTAAAAGAGATAGGCTATACGCTAAACTAAACAAAAGGGAAATCATTTTGAGTTTTTTGAAAATCGCACGCTTTACCATACCTGTATTTATGGGCTACGTGCCTTTGGGTATGGCTTTTGGGCTGATGGCTGTGAAAAGCGGCATAGATTGGCAGTACGCTTTGATGATGAGCGTTTTTATATATGCCGGCTCGGCGCAATTTTTATCAGTAACGCTTCTTGCCGTCCAAACGCCGTTTTTTGCGATATTTATAGCTATATTTTTACTCAACCTGCGCCACTTTTTCTATGGACTTTCTATGATAAATGATTTCAAGCCTTTAAAAGGTGCCGCCAAAAAATACGCGATTTTCGCTCTCACAGACGAAACTTTCGCACTTTTAAAAACGCTTGATGTACCCAAACAAGACAAAACAAAGACATTTTTGCTTATCACATTTTTGAACCAGACGTATTGGGTCATCGGCACTCTTATGGGCGCGTTCTTGGGCGAAAATCTCGCCTTCAACGCCAAAGGAATAGAGTTTTGCTTAACAGCTCTTTTTGTGGTTTTGGGCATAGAACTTTACAAAAAAGAGAGGGCTTCCACGCCGCTTGTTATATCGCTGGCGATAGGATTTTTGGCGATTTGGCTTTTTCCTGCGTCAAATATGCTCGTCATATCGCTGCTTTTGTGCGTTTCAAGCTTGGTATTATTTAGGAAAAGGATAGAGAAATGAGCCAAA
Organism: Campylobacteraceae bacterium; assembly: GCA_031290675.1. Taxonomy (GTDB): domain Bacteria; phylum Campylobacterota; class Campylobacteria; order Campylobacterales; family Campylobacteraceae; genus JAIRKW01. The sequence continues at coordinate 3,624 of JAITNC010000117.1, forward strand.
ATATCTATATGCTTTTGGCTATTTTTACAGCGTGCGCCGCTACGTTTTTGACAAGAGTTTTGCCGTTTTTGTTGTTTGACAAAAAGCAAAAACCAAGCCCTTTTTTGGATTTTTTACATAAAAATATGCCGCTTATGATTATGGTCATTTTGGTTTTTTACGCTATCAAAGATACTGCTTTTCTGGAGTACCCTTACGGCATACCCGAACTTATCGGAGTTTTGAGCGTGTTTATTTTGCATATAAAATTTAAAAACGCACTGCTTAGTATTATAAGCTCAACTGTTATTTATATGATATTGGTACAGATGGCTTTTTAGTGCACAGATATAAACAATAAAACTCTGTTTTTTGAATTAAAGTTTTACCGTGCGGCGTACCTATGTTATATAAAGACAAACGATAAAAATGGCGCTGTGCTTTTGGCTCTTACGGCGCTATTT
>JAITNC010000120.1 GCA_031290675.1 Campylobacteraceae bacterium
AGGCACGCCATATGTGTATGGAGATGAGGGGCGTTGAGAAGATAAATTCTATGACGACTACCTCCGCCCTGCGGGGTATTTTTATCAAAAATACAGATACGAGGAAGGAATTTTTCTCACTCATTAATGCTAGTGTTGATAAGAGATACTAGTGAGGGCTGCAATCCGTCTTTTACAATTTTTAGCTTGTTCTTTTGCACGCTAATTTCGTTGCAATTTCGCCGCGCTCGCTCACGTACGTTTAAGTACGCACCGCTCGCGGGCTTCATTTGCGCCTCGTTACCCGGCAAAATTACATCGCTAAAATTTTGTAAACTTGATATGGCTCAAAGCCCACTCTCCGTCATTGCGAGTTTGCTTGCAAACGTGGCAATCCACTCTTTTGTCATGCTGAGGCGTAGCCGTGAGCATCTGTGTTTATTCGTGTTTTTTGTATTTTGAACGAGAGCTGAGATTGTTACGTCGCTTCGCTCCTCACAATGACACAAAGGGCTGTGTGGCGCAAAAAGAGGCAAAAACCCCATCAAACCTTCGTCCTCGCCTCCAACGCTTTTGAGAGAGATAGCATATCCACATTTTCAAGTTGCACTCCCGTCGGTACTCCCTGTGCTATTTTCGTGAAGTTGAGATTTAGACCTTGAAGTTTGTCCTCAATGAACAGTATCATAGCGTCGCTAGCGAGAGAGGGCGTAAAGGCAAAAATGATTTCCGCAGCGCTCATATCAGCTATAACTTTTTTCAGCTCTTCTACTTTTTCAAGCGCATCAAAGACAAAATACCGCCCCAGAAACAGTCCGTGTTCCTCAAGCGTAAATATATCTTTCGCACTCTCAACGACACAAAGCTGTCCGTTATTTCTGCTCTCGTCAAGACATATCTCGCATATCTCGTGTTCGCTCACACCGCCGCAGCACTCACAGCGTCTTATGGTCATCACGGCGCTCTCTATGGCGTGCGCAAGCTTCATAGCGGCAAAAGTATCACTCAACACAAGATGATAAGCGAAACGTAAAGCTGATTTTTTCCCGACCGTAGGCAATGCGCCAAAAGCCTCAACCAAATGGTTAAATTTTTGAAGTCTTCTCATAAGCGAAGTTTACCCTAAGTTCTTTTAAGCCCCAATAAGATTGATAGAAAAGTGGTGATGTTCATTTACGTATTCGTAGACGAGTTTCAAATCGTGCATGGTTAAAATGCTGTCTACTATATACAGCCCGAGCCCCATTCCGCCGTTTTTATTCTCACGGTTTGCGGAAGTTATAAAAGCCTGTCTGTACTCCTCTATGGGCTGTGCGAGCGGTTCGCCTTTATTGGAAAAAGTGATGACATTTTTCTTAAGAGTGATTTGCACTGAGTGATTGCTTCCGTACTTGAGTGCATTGTCTATGAGGTTTTTAAAGACGAGCGCCATCAACTCCAAATCAACATTTATAGGAAACGCCCCCTTGCCAAGACTTAACTTGACCTTTTTACTCAGCTGGTCGGGCTCTAAAAGCAAGACGCTAAATACCATATCAAATATCTCACGAATATCGTGGACATTTTTGTTTGTTTTATAATTTTTTGTCGTTATCTGCTCTATCTTCGCAAACTCATTGATCAAAATCTCCAATCTTTTGAAGATTTTTATCATTCTGTTTTTTTGCAGCTCGTCGTCTATCATCTCAGAAACGATACGCCCTTTCCCTATAGGCGTTTTGAGCTCGTGCATGATAGTCCGCAAAAACAGCGTTCTGGAACGGAGTAGATTTTTTATCATTTGGACGGCTTTGTTGAACTCTTGCGACACTTCGCCTATCTCGTCCGTTTTGTTGTAGCTACAGACAACGTCCATATTGCCGTTGGCGAACTGTCTGACAGCTTTTCTAAGCTCTCTTATGGGTCTTATACTCTTCATGGTGGATATATAAAGCCACAGTATAAGCATAAAAATTATTAGAAAAACTATCAAGAAAAAGTTATTGGAAGGCAGCTTTTCCTGACTCTCAAATAAAATCTCCACAGGCGAGTGCTCTACAAGCAGATAGTAGGTATTGTTGTAGATGATAGCCGAAAATTTTACATGATTTGCGTTTTGTTGAAATATAATATTGCCCCGTTTTAAGACAATATCTTGAACCAATTCGTTTGGTACAGCCTTGAGACGGAAGTTTTCAAAGTACCTTCCGATCTCTTCATGAGCTACATCGCTTCTATAAAGCGTTAGAAAATAGCTTATGGACTGTATGTGTTCATCTTTAAACTTGCGTATATTTAGCTCATTTTCGTATCTGTAAAATGTTATAAACAATATAAAGATGAACAAGAGGCAAAATGCAAAAGATATGCTTACTTTTGCCCCCAAAGAGTAGTTTTTCATCCTAAGAGCTTATAACCGATACCTCTTACAGAATGGATATATTTAGGTGATTTTGAACTGTCGCCTATTTTTGTTCTAATTCTTCCTATGATAACATCCAAACTCTTCCCTCCTTTGTCTTTTATAGACCTGCAGTTATAAACTAACTGCTCGCGGGATAGCGAAAAACCGTGTTGCTGTATAAGATAAGACAATATCTCATACTCAGCCGGTGTTAGAGTAAGCGGTTTGTCCTCAAGAAGTATCTGATGTCTCTTGTCGTCAACTCTAAATCTAGAATCCTCGGCAGGAGCCTCCTCAACTTCAGTCATCACTTTCTTGTACCTTCTGATAAGACTGACTATTCTGGCGTACATCTCTTTTGGGTCATAAGGTTTCGGCAGATAATCATCAGCTCCGATTTGCAACCCAATAATCTTGTCCGACAAATCACTTCTTGCAGAAGATATGATGATAGGAATATCATACTTTGACGCAACTTCACGACAAACATCAAGTCCGTCAATACCTGGTAGCGTCAAGTCCAGAATCAATAAATCGTAATTTTTGATTCCCGCACTGAGTCCCAAATACGGATCTTCATAATTTGTGATTTTTATGTTGTATCTTGCCAAATATTCGCTAAGTACTTGTGCAAACTCTATATCGTCTTCAATCATTAAAACATTAATCATTGAATACCTCCTAATAAAATTTTAAGAATGTCTTACTTAATAATTTTATCAAATTCAAGTTAAATAAACCATAAATTCGTATTTATTTTTTACTATTTTTTTGTATTTCTTCAGTTTTTTTTGCAAAAAGGTCAGGAATTTGCTTTTTTTGCTCGTCGCTCAATATACTATAAACCTTCTCTATGTAGTTTGCTCTGATTTCAGCCCTAGCGCTTGAAGTCTCTTTTTTGTCCTTCAAGAAAGCCTCTTTATTGAAGTAATTTTCGCTAAAGTAATTTTTTGTTTTGTTTTCGTTATTAAAGATAGATTTTGCCTGAACAGACGCCTCATTTTTGTAGACATCTACCTGTTGTTTTTGCTCCAAACTTAAATTTAGTTTATACAAAAATGACATATGTGTATGATGCCTTCCGTGATGATTTATCGTGTCGTTATTGTCCCGAACCTTATCACCTCTCCCTTTAACCCCTGCTTGTTTATGGTTGTGTTCAGCCACCTGTTGATTGCCACCTGATATATTGGCTGCAATAGCCCCGCTGAGCGTCAAAATACTAACTGCCGTCAAGACAAGTAAACTCTTTCTCATATTTTCTCCTCAAGATAAATTTTGTGAGCGGAATTATAGGCCGCTCTTGTTAATCGTTTGTAATGAGCTATATCTGGCTCAAATCCAAGGACTTACTAACAATTAAACTTTTTTTTGATAGAATTAACTCTTTTATTATCACTCACACTTTTAAAAAGGATTTTTCTTGGATTTTGAATATTATGAGATTTTAGAGTTAGAAAGAACTGCCGATAACGAAACTATCAAAAAATCTTACAGGAAACTTGCGCTCAAGTATCACCCAGATAGAAATCAAGGCGATAAAGCGGCTGAGGAAAAATTTAAACAGATAAACGAGGCTTATCAAGTCCTAAGCGACGCCAAAAAGCGTGAGATTTACGACAGATACGGCAAAGGCGGACTTGACAGACAAGGATTTAGCCACTTCTCCGAGCAAAAATATGAAGACATCATGGGGGATTTGGGCTCTAT
>JAITNC010000123.1 GCA_031290675.1 Campylobacteraceae bacterium
GCGAATTTGTATCTATCGTAGGTCCTTCGGGGTGCGGCAAATCCACACTTTTGCGTCTTATCGTAGGGCTTGATGGCGACTATGAGGGTGAGATTCTTTTGCAAAACAAACGTGTGGAAGGCACAAGTTTATCACGAGGTATCGTGTTTCAAGACCATCGCCTTTTGCCGTGGCTCACGTTGAAAGAAAATGTTTCCATAGCGCTTCTAAACGCCCAAATCTCAGCCAAAGAGAAAGAGAGGCTCACGAGAGAACACATCTCGCTCGTGGGGTTGGAGGGTTTTGAGAAGGCGTATCCTCATCAACTCTCGGGCGGTATGGCGCAGCGTGCGGCTATAGCCCGTGCTTTGGTAAATCAACCTGCCATCTTGCTGCTGGACGAACCGCTCGGCGCGCTTGACGCTATCACGAGAATGCGCCTGCAAGAGGAGCTGCAGCGTATTTGGCGTGTTGAGGGCGTGAGTATGATACTTGTCACGCACGACGTGGAGGAGGCGATATTTTTGAGCAACAAAATAATCGTAATGAACAAAAATCCCGGACGTATCGTAGATGAGATAGAGGTAAATCTACCCGAACCTCGCGACCGCTCGGGGGCTGAGTTTGGCGCTATCAGGCGTCAGATATTTGAAGCTATGAATGACAATGCGCTCATTCATGAAGCTGTTGATAATTACTCAATTTAGAAAGGATATACAATGAGCAAGGTTTTAACTTATGAGGAGGCGCTAAGCGTTACAAAAAACTTAGCCGCAGATTTTGCCAAAACAGCAGTAGAACGCGACCACAAAGGCGGAACACCACAAAAAGAGCGTGATGCTATCAAGCAAAGCGGGCTGTTAAAATTTTTCATATCAAAAGAGCTCGGAGGTTCGGGCGGTACGTGGGTGCAGCTTTTGAGCATCATCAGAGAGATAGCCAAAGTAGACAGCTCGCTGGCGCACCTCTACTCGTTCCACAACTATCAGTTGGCGACCGTGCGTCTGTACGGCACAAAAGAGCAGTGGACTGCGCTGCATAAAGGCACGGCTGAAAATGGTTGGTTTTGGGGAAATGCGCTCAATCAGATAAGAAAAGATGTTGTAGCGACAAAACAAGCGGACGGAAGCTATCTGTGGAATGGCGTGAAAAACTTCGCCACGGGAGCGAAAGATTCCGACTATCTGACTATCACGGGCAGTGAAGATACGGTTGAGGGCGCAACGCTTGTAGCGGCGATACCTACGAACCGCGAGGGAATTACTATCGGCGGAAACTGGGACAATATAGGTCAAAGACAAACCGACAGCGGCATACTGACATTTACAAATGTAAAAGTTTTCGCAAATGAGATTTTATCCAACCCGGGGCCGCTCTCAACGCCGTTTTCCAGTGCCAGAGCGCTTATCGGACAGCTCGTCTTCGCAAATCTCTTTTTAAGTATTGCTGAGGGGGCTTATGAGGCTGCAGTATCGTATGTACGCCAAAAAGAGACCAAACCTTGGCTCTCATCTCTCGCAGCAACCGCACAAAAAGACCCGTTGCTTTTAAGACATCTCGGCGAACTTTGGGTAAAACTTGAAGGGGCGAGACTTTTGACTGAAAAAGCCAACGCCAAGATAGACCCGCTCTGGCAAAAAGGGGAAGCGGTTACCGAGAAAGACCGCGGCGAGTTTGCCATAGAGGCAGCAGTAGCGAGGGTAGCCGCTACACAAGTAGGACTTGAGCTCACAAGCCGCATCTTTGAGGTACTTGGCTCTCGTGCCACAACTTCATCTTTGGGCTTTGACCGTTTCTGGAGAAACCTGCGCACGCAAACTCTCCACGACCCTATTGATTATAAAATACTCGCAGTGGGGGATTTTGTACTAAATGGCGCTATACCGACACCGAGTTTTTACTCTTAAGGGGTTTTGTGGGCGGGGTTAATCCTCGCCCTATCGTGTCTTTTACAATTTTTAGCTTGTTCTTTCTACGCGCTAACTTCGTTGCAATTTCGCCGCGCTCGCTCACGTACGTTTAAGTACGCACCGCTCACGGGCTTCATTTGCGCCTCATTATCGTACAAAATTACGTCGCTAAAATTTTGTAAACTTGCCCTCTTGTGTCATTGTGAGGAGCGAAGCGACGTGACAATCTCAGCTCCTCAGCCCCTTTTCCGTCATTGCGAGCCTGTAATCAGGCGTGGCAATCCATCTTTTCTTGGTTTTTTCTCAAAAGAAAACTTGACAAAGCCTCCTATCTGCAATACAATAACAAAAAATATAAAAAGGATTTGAGATGATACAAGTAGAGAGGACTACAAAATTTAAAGAAAAAAGAGTGGATACGGGTGAGGATTATATACCGACTAAAGAGGATTTGACGTTTAGAGAAACCGACACTAAAAAGAGAATTATTGAAACTTTAACCGATGATATAGAAATCCAAGACTATATTGATATGGTTTTAGAAGATGGCACAGAAGCGACTATCCAAAGGGCATTTACATATATAGCCGAAGCTAAAAATATAAAACCAACCGAAGCAAACATCAACAAACTCAAAGCACAGTTCTTACCCAAAGTTCATTGATGAAGGTCGTGGAGTCAGATATTTATCTGAAATGGCTTTCAAGTTTGAAAGATACCAAAAGCAGACGAGCGATAGACCACAAAAAAGATAGAATAGAACAAGAAAATTATTTTGGCGACTGTAAAAACTTAGGCGATGGCGTTAGTGAATTAAGATTTAGCGGCGGGGCAGGGCATAGGATTTACTACCACATCAAAGACGGCAAAGTCTATTTTTTACGAGGCGGCGACAAATCACACCAACAAAGCGACATAAATAAAAC
>JAITNC010000127.1 GCA_031290675.1 Campylobacteraceae bacterium
CGTCATTGCGAGCCTGTACCCAGGCGTGGCAATCCACTCTTTTACTATGGTAGTCCTAATAAGGTACTAAAAAACATATCAAAAACAACATCTAAAACCACCCCGTCCTTTGGACACCCCTCCGCAGGAGGGGAATTAACTACCAAATAAACACGCCTACTTCGCAGCGGAGCCATGACACAAGAGTGGATTGCCACGTCGCTTCGCTCCTCGCAATGACGGAGGAGAGTGTCATTCAATGGCGGAGCCCCCCGTTGTCATCGTGAGCCCGCCCGAAGGCGTGACGATCTGTGTTCATCCAGACCGACCCCCCCATTCCGTCATTGCGAGCCTGTACCCAGGCGTGGCAATCCACTCTTTTGTCATTCAGACCCACCCCATTGTCATCGTGAGAGCGTGACGATCTGTGTTTATTTGAATTTTCTTTCATTTTTAGCTTGTTCTTTTGCCCGCTAACCTTATTGCAACTCAGTCGCATTTGGTGGTTAATTCCCCTCCTGCGGAGGGGTGTCCGTAGGACGGGGTGGTTTTCTGTTGTCCCAATTACATATTGTTGTCGTGGATTGCCACGTCGCTTCGCTCCTCGCAATGACGGAAGGGGGCTACTCCTCGCAATGACGGAGGGGGATGGTGTTTGCCAAAGCCAAAGGCATGACAGCTGTCGCAAAAGATATAAACATAGGCAGCACTTGATTTTTTGTGATTTTTAAATTACAATACATAAAGTACAAATGAAGTTTGGCTGCTGAGTGGCGGTGATAAATCTACGCAGCAAAAAGATATAGATACCGCAAAAGAGTTATTGAAAGAAATCCAAGAGAAAAGAGAGGCAAAGAAAGATGAGTAAATACAAATACATCACACCGGAAGACGCCGAATTGACACCATATAAAGTAGATATAGTTAAATATTTAACTGATGATGAGTCGATAGAATTTTACTTAAATTTAGTCTTAGAGGATGGCGACGAAGCGGAGTTTAAAAGAGCTCTTGGCTACATCGCCAAAGCCAAAGGCATGACAGCTGTTGCAAAAGATATAAATGTCAGCAGAGAAAGTCTGTACAAATCGCTCAATGGACAAAGAAGCGTTGGGATTGACACTGTTTTCAAACTCCTGAAAAATCTCGGAATTACGCTAAGTGCGAAGGTTTCACGGGCATAATCAACAAAGCACTGCGGTAATCTCAGCCTTTGCCTCTCCTCTCCGTCATTGCGAGCCTGCTTGCGGGCGGTGGCAATCCACTCTTTTGTCATTCAGAGGCGTAGGCGTAAGTATCTGTGTTTTGTTTGTTTTTATTCGTATTTTGGCGAATAACTGAGATTGTCACGTCGCTTCGCTCCTCACAATGACACAAGGGCAAATTTACAAAATTTTAGCGAATTTATTTCGCACGATAATGAGGCGCAAATGAAGCCTTGCAAATAAAACCACCCCGCTCTACGGGCACCCCTTCGCAGGAGGGGAATTAGTGAGCGAGCGCGGCGAAATTGCAACGAAGTTAGCGTGGAGCGAGCAAGCTAAAAATTGTAAAAGCCGAGAAAACCAAATTTGCATAATTTTAACTTTCGCTTTTTGTGTATAGATGAGGCAGTTTGAAAATTTGGTGAGGCGCATACAACTGCGTATGTAACGAAGCCAAGTTGAAAACAACGAAATATAGGCATGAAAAGCGAAAGCTAAAATATGCAAAAGATGAGATTTAAAAATTACCTAATATTTTCTACGATAAACTCCACCTTATCGCCTTGCGCGCTTTCGTCCATAACCACAAGTTGATAATGCCCGTTTTCAACAAATTTATAATTTAAAAACTCATTTTCGCCATTTACCGCTATAAGTTCGCCGTTGAGAAACCACCACCTTTTGCCTCTGCCGCCTTGCGAGCTTATCTTCGGTATCAGCTCATCGCCGCTTTTGGGCAGCGTAAACACAGTATCCGTTTTGACATCTTTGATGAGCAATGCCCTTGTCAGTTCGCCATCGTCCAAAGGCGGGCAAGTGCGGCTTTTTTTGGGCAGCCTCTCGCTGACTCGCTCGGATTTTGGCAGCCACGAACCCAAAGCCACAGGCCAAAGGGCGAGCTTTTTTTGGACGGCATTTTTGCAGTCGTACGCTACCCTTTCGTTTTTGTCATTGACATAGTACGTGAACCAGCCGCCGTTCATCGCCTCTTGCGTTGAACTGAGCAGTGTGGGCGGCGTGAGGGCGTTGTGTATCCACGCTTTTTTTATCACACGGCAGTTGGGGTCTTTGGCTTTGAGGCTCTGACCGCTTGGCCAGCAGATATTTTGAACGCTCACGGCGGGCGGTTTTTCGTCCAGATAAGCGTTGAGCAAAAACGAATTTTGGGCGCGCGATAAGAGGTAGTTGTTTACCTGATACAAAAACGGTACTGCCGTGTGTGCGCCAAATTGGTCGGGTACGGGCGTATTGTCGGGGCGGCCTACCCAAACGCCTATGATGTATTTTGAGCTGATGCCGACAGCCCAAGCGTCTCTAAGTCCGTAACTCGTACCCGTTTTGTAGGCGAGCGATAAAAATCCGTGCCTGTAAAAATCGGGATTTGACTCGCCTGAGAGCATACGCCTTGTTATCCACGCTGCTCCGGCGTCCACGAACGGATAGCTTATCAGCGGGTCGTCTTTGAAGTAGCGCAGTGGTGAGATTTGTCCGCCTCTGGCAAATGCGCTGTAGCCGCTGACCAAGCCCTCAAGGTTGATGCCCGCTCCGCCCAAGATGATAGCCAAAGTCGGCTCGGAGTGGAGCGGGAGTTTGAGATTTATACCGCTGTTGGCGAGTTTGGCGGTAAATTTTTTTGCTCCGTACGCCTCTATGAGCTGCACGGCGGGGAGATTTAATGACCTGCTCAACGCTTCGGACGCACTCACTGCTCCCGAAAATGCTGTATTGAAATTTTCAGGGCTGTAGCTTGAGAGGCGAGGCACATCTTGCAGTAAAGACTCAGAGTGTATCAACCCTTCGTTTATAGCCAAAGCGTAGATGAAGGGCTTGAGCGTTGAGCCCGGCGAGCGTATGGCGTTTACCATATCTACGTGTCCGAAACGCTCCCCGTCGTTAAAATCAACAGAACCCACGTACGCTTTCACGCTCATATCGGTGTGGTCTACGACGAGCATGGCGAGCGACGTTGAGGCGTGCATCACGGCTTTTGCGTTGCGTGCCATCTCTTCAAGGTTTTGCTGCATGGAAGCGTCAATGTTGGTTTTGATGATGCGCTCATCGCTCATACCAAGCGAGCGTCTGGCGAAAATGGGCGAGAGCTGCGGGACAAATCTCGGCGGCAGGTAGATATCCTCCTCTTTCGCCTCTTTGATAGTTGTATCGTCCCAAACGCCGAACTTTTTTATGCGCTCAAGCACTTTATCGCGTGCGTTTTGCGCTTTTGCGGGGTATCTGTCGGGTCGCAGTCTGCTCGGGGATTGGGGCAGAGCGACCATCAGAGCGGCTTCCGCGTGGTTGAGCTCAAGGGGTGTTTTGCCAAGATATGTCCAAGACGCCGCGCCGATGCCCTCTATAGTCCCTCCAAACGGCGCACGGTTCAGGTAGAGCGTCAAAATCTCATCTTTTGAGAGATGCCACTCAAGCTGCATCGTGCGCCATATTTGACGGATTTTGCCGCTTAGAGTTCTTTTGTGCGGCTCTATGATTCTCGCTGTCTGCATAGAGAGAGTACTTGCGCCCGAAACTACCTTGCCTTCAAAGATATTTTGGAAAAAAGCTCGCAGCATTGAGAGCGGATTTATGCCTAAGTGCTGATAAAACCATCTATCCTCGTAAGTCAGCAGCGCTTCTATGTACAAAGGCGAAACGTCCTCTATGCTCACGGGATAACGCCAGATGCCCTCCTCATCGGCAAAACGCCACAATGGCGTATCATCGCTCGCTACTACTATCCTTGACATTTTCGCCTCAATGAGTGGAAGCGGAAATATCTTGTCAAGTATAAAAAATGCGAGAATTACGCCCGCAAAAGCGATAATGCAAATCGTTAAAGTTTTTTTTACCAAGTCAAACTCTTAAAGAAGCATAGGGTTTTGAGCCCTATGCGTGGGGATTATTTCACTGTCAATTTTGATACACTGCTGCCTATGGAGAAATATGACGGATTGTACATAGACTCAACATACGGCGGCGGCACGGCGTACGTTCCCGGACTTACCGCACGAGCGAGATAAACAAGCGTGGCGGGGTTGTACTTACCCACATCTATAGCCGCTATATATCTGTCATCTCTGAACTCTTGATGTATGATAGTCGTGCTCGCGGCTTGTTTTATAAGCTCTTGATTTGTGCTCATCGCTTCGCTGTTTTGCAGGCTGACACTGCTGTGGCCTAAGTTTTGGTTTTCAAGCTCCAATCCCGCAGGCAAGAGGTCTACCACAAGTGCGTCCGGAAGCCTGTTTAGGCTTGTCGTAACGTTCAAAACTACGATGATTAAATCGCCGCTTTTTAGCTCGCCCAAAGTCGTGCTTTTACCCTCAAGCGTGTAGTAGCTCCTCGTGATGTTCACGTTGTTTGAGGAAGGTTTTGGGGCGGATTTTGGATAGCCGATGATATCTACGGAGGCGAAAAGCGTTTGCTCGCCCGTGTTTTTGATACTTTGGATAGCGTCAAGTGCGGTAAAATCAAGATTTCTCACGAACGCTTTTTTCACATCTTTGATGCTCTCTTTTTTGCCCTTGGCGTCTATGACCGCCTCCCAATCAGGCTCGTTGGAGTTTATAAAATGTCTGCCCGCCAAAAAGATAGCGTTTCGCTCTTGCGTTGAGAAATATCTCTGCGTTTTTATCTGCTCCGAGAGGCTTAGGAGGATTTTTGTCCGCTCATTTGGCAAGAGGTCATACTCATACAAAAGCGACAGTATCAAAGCTCTGTTTCTGAGCGGACTTCCGTAGTCGCCGTACCACCTGCGGGCAGTATCATTTTCAGCTGAAAATGCGATAGCTTGTTTGAACAGCTCGCCAGAGCGTTCATTGTCGCCCATAAGTTTCAAAGCTATGCCCAGCTGGAGAGTGGCAAGCGAGGATTGTCTGTTGTCCGCCGCATCGTAGAGCCTTCTTAAGTTGCCAAGGCTCGCTTTTTGCTCTTTTGCCAAGACAAACGCCGCATAACTTTTGATGGCAAATTCTGTATAGCTTGGGCTGTCGCTATATTCATCGCTGAAACTGCCCGTGTTGAGATAATACTGAAGTCTGCCGATGGCGTTTTGCAGGGCGTTTTGCGGCACATAGTAACCCTGCTCTTTGGCTCTTAACAAAAAGTCCGTTACGTAGACGCTAGCCCAATACGCTTCACTGCTCTCGCTGTCCCAAAACCCGAAAGCGCCGTTTGGTTTTTGCATACCAAGCAGTCTTTCTATCCCTTTTTCTACATTTTTGCGCCTCTCCTCATCGCTTGAAGTGTTGATGCCAAGCGAGCGTAACTGCTCTGATGAGGTGTAGATGAAAGGATACACGCCGCTCGTCGTCTGCTCAACGCAGCCGTAAGGGTAAGCGAACAAATCGCGAACTGCCTCGGACAACCCAAGCGGAGGTACGGCTGTGAGCGAGATGCGAGCTTCTATCGTGCGTTCGTCAAGTTTGTTGTAGCCTTTTTCAAATTCGCCGGATTTTATCACTGCGTTTTTCTCAAGCGTTTTGAAAAATGCGAAACTCTCAGCCGGATACGGCGCTCTTACGCCTATCGTCCATTTTCTCTCTATCGCTGCTTTTTTGCCGCTCTCATCGGCGATACCGCTTACGTTGATGAGTACATCGCCGTTGCCAAAACCGCTTTTGGCGGATATAGGTATATAGATGACTTTTTTCTGCTTGTCGGCTATAGATATTTGCTGCTCCTCTTTGCCCTCAAAGTACAAAAGTCCTGTAGTTTTTATGCTTACTTTTAGTTTTTGCTCCAAGCCTGAGAGGTTGTTGAGGTCAAGCGTCAAAGTGCTTTTATCGCCGCCCGCCAAAAATCTTGGGTGGTTTAACTCAGCTATGAGAGGAGAAGCCACGACAGCCTTCACTTCGGCACTTCCATAATCCTCCTCGCTCCAGACCTGCGTCATAAAACGAAGTTCGCCGTTAAAATCAGGAATAACAACCGAAACATCAGCTTCGCCGTTCTCATCTAACGTTACAGGCTCCGACTGCAAAGCCACCAATAGTATCTTTGTAACAGGTTTTTTGCCCGCTTTTGAGAGCGCCGTATCGCCGCCAAACTTCAACGCCGCACTCTTGCCGCTGCCTTCTATTAGGTTGCCGTACACATCAAAAATATCAACATTGAACCATCTTTTCGCAAAAAACGCATTAAACGGATTTGGCGTTTTGAAGTCCGTGATATTTAAGATACCGCTGTCTACGGCGGAGAGTATCGCTGTAAATTTTTTGCCCTTTTGTTTTTGAGTGATATTGGCTTTGAGATGGACGCTCAGGCGCTGTTTTGGCTCTATTTTGGCAGGGAGAGTTATGTTTATATCTATCTTTCTATCATCTCTGAAAAGCGGCAAATGCAGCATTCCCAGAGCTCTTTTTGGCGTTGAGTGCAAGTTCTTGCTGCCGCCTCTTATCACGACCGCACTTATATAGATGTCGTGGCTCGTCCACTCTTTGCTCACGGGTATATCAAATGTGCCGCCATCTTTGCCGACATTTATGTTTTTCCACCACAAAATGCCTTTGTTTGACTCCACCAACAAGTAGCCGCCCCCGCCTTCAGGCGACTCTACGCTCACTTTGGCGACATCTCCCGCCTTGTAGCTTGGCTTGTCTATCTTGAGTTTGACCTGCTCAGGTCTTGCGCCGCCGCCGCTACTGCTGTCCTGCCAACTGTATCCTGCCCAAAAACGAACACTGCTGATAGCCCCCGTGTCTTTGTCCTCAACCTCAACGACGTAAGAACCCCACTCCACGTTGAAGCCGACAACTGCGCTTTTGCCCTTCGCTACAGACACATCAACGCTCTCCATAGATATATCTTTTTGGTGATAGTTATATTTCCAATCGCCGTCGCTGTAATACCAAAAATAATCCCTTCTCTCTTTTATCAAAGTTACGCGAAGGTTGTTTTTGGCGAGCCGTTCGCCGTCTTTGTTTGTAAAAACTATCTCAAATTCGGCTTTGCTGTTATCATCAACAGAAAATTCGCTCTCGTACCTGTTTGTTTTGTAGTTGTAAATCTCTTTTTTGCCAAAATTTGGTTTGATGGCGGGAAGCTCGGTATTTGGCCAGACAGCCTGCGTGAAAGTCCTCGTTACGGGGCGTCCGCCGCTCTCCATAAGGCTCGCTTCAAACAGAACATTGATAGGTGAGCCGATACTGCTGTAAGAGTTGCTTATCTCTATTTTCGCCGTTCCATTCTCATCAAGCGTGGTGTCTATAGAGCCAAATTCTCTGTCCAAATCATTTTCTCTGACCGAACCAAAATAAAACCCGCTCAAAGATGAGAGTGCGTTTCTAAGTGCTCTTGAGTAGGTATTTCCGATGAGTTTGTTGCCACCCGCACTCGCGCCGTAAAGGTATTTGCCGTACACATTGAAGACGACATTTTGCGTTTTGAGCAGAGGCGTTTCGCTGGCGTTTACCTCTATCGCCATCTTTTCAGGCATAAAATCCTCAACCCTGAAGTAGTAAAAACGCTCGCTGTTGTCGCCAAGGTCAAATTTCAGCTTCCACGTGCCCGTAGGGGCGTTTTCGGGCAGTTCAAATGAATACTGATAAAAGCCCTCTTTGCCTTGCCATGTGAATGAGCGGGCTATTTTATTGTCGGCTTGTATGATGTCCACTTTGAGCGGTTGTTCCGTGATCGCCTTGCCGTCGCTATCTCTCAAAATGGCGTTCACAAAGACTTTCTCGCCTGAGCGGTACAAATCTCTGGGTCCAAAAGCGAAAAGCGTTTTGTCAAAATTTTGAGCACCTGAGAGGCTAAACTCCGCAAGGTCTAACGCGCCGATATTTAGAGAAATAAAGCTTATTTTTTCGCCGCTTTGAGCTATGAGGGCTTTGGGTTTTTCGCCCCCTGCGGTGTACGGCAGTTTCAGGTAGCCTCTCACATTTGTCTGTTTTTCAGTGAGTATCTTGCCGCTTTCATCTAAAAGTTTGATATTGACATTTGGCAGCATAGCGCCGTTTACGAGGCTTTGCGTAAATATCTCATACCCCTCTTTCGTTTTGTGTGTTATGACGCCTACGTCCGTAACGGAAAATATAGTCGCAGGCATAAAGTAGTCTTCATAGTATACGCCCGGGCGTTTCATAAGTGCTATATAAATGCCGCTGGGCTGCAGCTCTTTGATGTTTTTGATAGGAAGTATCACGCTCTCTCTGGCATTTTTTTTGGGGTTAAGGTCAAATCTGCCCGAATAGACAAGTTTCGCCCCTTTTTTTATCAAACCGTCAGCGTAATACGTATATATGGAGGATTTGCCGAAAAGATGATTTAAAGTGTTTGGCAGATTTTGCAAGTCAATGCGAAAAAAGTCCACATCAACGGCGTTCACGTTCAGCGTAGTTACAGGAATACCGTCCACAAAGTCGGAAGAGAGCAGCGACGATGACGAGCTGAAACCTACACTCGGGCGGATATCTTTTGTCGTGATATACGTGCTGTAGTCGCCCTCCCACTCAAGGCTTTTGCCTGCGATATTTTTTATTTTTGGGATAGATGTTTTGCCGATAAACACATCGTATCTTGTGTTTGGCTCAAGATATTTGAAGTATATCTCCAGCTTGTTTTTGGAAAGCTCCCACGAACCGTCCGCTTTTTTGCTTTTATTTGTATTTTGGACGTTGATAAAACTGTCCAGATTTTTACTGCCCGCTAAAGGCGTAGAAAATGTGATGACAAGTGTACTCGCACCGTCTATGGTCATTTCTGAGATATCAAGAATGTAAAAATTTTTGTCTTTGTAGCGTTCTTGCTCCAGTTGTGAACTGTTTTGCGCAGTTACGACAGTGCCGTTGTTTGGTGCGGCGCAAAGAGAAACAGCAGTGAGAGCCGCGCTGAAAATAAAAATCCTGAGTAGGCGAAAAAACTTCATAGAAACCCCTTTTGTTAAGTGTGAAAACTTAATGATATTATTAATTCTTTTAAAGATTAATAAAAATTACAATTAATTTCAATATAATTTTATTTTCACAATCACAAGGAGCAAAGTATGAGCCTCGTCATAAAGCATTTTATAGAAAAAATACTTCAGGGAATTTTTTGGCTTTTGCCCATTGGGGCGGTCATTTTTATCGTTTTTTGGCTATACGGCAAAGTAGACGCCATCACACGCAAGATTTTTGA
>JAITNC010000009.1 GCA_031290675.1 Campylobacteraceae bacterium
ATAACAGGCAAGCAATTAGAACTTACCGACCCCATCAAAAACTACATAGAAGAGGCAGTAGAGTCACTCACAAAATACAATCTTGACATCATATCTACAAGCGTTATCGTCGCTGCTGACGATAAAAACGCCAAAAGAGGCTTCAATGTTGATTTCATAGTAAATCTCGCCAAAAAAGAGACTATCGTCATCAAACAAAAAGACAAAGACCTTTATGCGGCTGTGGATTTGGCGATAGAGCGGGCAAAAAAAGTTTTGCGCCGTACACACGATAAAATCATCACACAAAAAGTAAAAGGCAAAGACGATGAAGCTACTGAAAGTGTCGCTATAGAGGGTGCTGATGAGATAGTACCGATGGAGCTTGAACTATACAAACCGCTCGAGATAGAAGAGGCGTTGGAAAAGCTAAAAGATAGCGGATTGCAGTTTTATGTATTTAACGACATTGACGCCAAGATGAGAGTTATCTACAAAAGAGGCGATAATAAATTTGGTCTTTATTAACAGGACAAACCCCTCAAGCCAAGCCCGTTTGGGTTTGGCTTTTTAAAATACCCCCAAAACCTTCTGCGCTTCAAGCAAAACTTTTTTATCATCTTTTAGACTGAACCACTTAAACTGAACTCCGTGCTGCAAAATGCCGCTCAAAACATCGCCGCTTTGTCTGTAGTTCAAGTCAAGCTCGGCTATGTCAAATCCACTTTTCGTGTTTGCAAACTCCGACAATCTCTCATTTTTGACATTGTTCGTGTATAGATAACAATACCCCTCAAGCCCTACTCTGCTGACCCGCCCCCGCAACTGATGCAAAGTCGCAAGCCCAAGATGTTCTGCGCCAACGATGACGATAGTAGAGAGTTTTGGCAGCGATATGCCGACCTCCACGACAGTCGTAGCGAGCAAAATAGAGCCTTTTTTGTCAAACTCCTCCAAAATCTGCTCTTTGTTTTTATCTTTTCCGTGCGTGACGTAGACATCTTTGTAGCGCTTTTCCCAAAACGCCCTGCCCTCGTCTATGGACTGGTAGTTGTACGCCTCGCTCTCCTCAACCAAAGGGTATATAACTATCGTCTGGCGGCCATGTTTTATCTCATTTTCAATATGCCCCAACATCTTGCCAAAACCACTTTTGCCGATGATAAAAGTTGAGATATTTTTCACAAACGGCATCTCTTTGATAAATGAGTAATTTACAAGCGAAGAGTGAATAAGGCTCATAGTGCGGGGTATCGGCGTCGCGCTAAACTGCAAAAAGTGCGGGTGAGCAGTGCCATCACTGACGAGCTTGTGAACGCCGTCACGTTGAGCCGTGCCAAATCTGTGCTGCTCGTCTATCATCACCAAATCGCACTTTGGCAGCTCACGATAAAGCAGTGCGTGCGTTCCTATGATAAAATCAGCCTCCGTTAGATTTGGCTTTTTATCGCCGCTCTCAACCAAAACGACTTTGACGTGCGGCGGCAAAAGTCTTTTGCTCTCGTTAAATATCTGCATCGCCAAAATAGTCGTAGGCGCCATAAGCACGGAGCGTTTCGGATACGCCATCATGACCGACGCCAATATCACGACTGTCTTGCCGCTGCCGACATCGCCCATGATGACACGTCTTGCGGCGTTGTCTTTCAAAAAGTCATTTTTTATATCTTCTATCGCTTTTCGCTGGTCGGAAGTCAAAGCGAACGGCAAGCTTTTGACAAACGCCCTCTCATCGCCGTCTAACTTCGCAGAAGCTTTAAAAAACTGCTTTTTTGAGCTGAGTTTTTTAAGAAAGATGTATATTTCTGCAAATTTTAGCGCATACATGGCCTCTTTTAGAGCATTGTCAAAGCTCACTCCCGCTTTTGGCTCGTGCAGGGCAAAAAGCTTTTGCGCCAACACTTGCGGCATGCCCTCGTCTATCAAATCGTCCAACTTCAGGTATTCGCCCATAAGCCTCGCTACAGTCTTTTGCGCCAAAGTTGTTTTATAGACGGGGACTATTTTGCCTGTTTCTGCCACTATCTTTGGCTGTACAAGCTGAGTCGCGCCAAAATTTCTCTCCAACTTGGCACGCACAAAAAAACGAGCGCCGCTTTTGAAGGTCGTAAAGTGAAAAGCTGTGGGGTTAAATATGATTATCTCCACCTCAACACCCCACGCTATCGCACTTGCTTTGAAAAATCTGGGGTGTGTTTTGACGGATTGTACGACTATCTCAACGGTGTTGAGTTCATTTATCTTTGGCGTGGCGCAAATCGTGAGGTCGTCATACCTTACGGGTGCGATGAGTGCAAGCTCAACGCCTGAGAATGCGCCGATTTTGGCTAAAGAAGCTTTATCTTTGGGGTTTTGAGGAGTTATCATTTGTGACTATTGAGAAAATCAACCCATTTATCTCTTGATGCGATTTGACAAAGCTGTTTAACTCTTCAAGACTCAAGGATTCTATATTTTTCAACTCCGTTTTAAAATACCCAAGCCCCAAACCTCTGGAATACTCGTGAAAAGCCAAGGAGAGCCTCTGCGACATCGTCTCAACCCTCAAAGGTTCAGAACCCAAAAGAAACCGCTTTGCCTGCTCAAGCTCTTTTTGCGTCGCCCCTTTGGCAGTAAAATCTTTGATGACTTTTTTCACTATCTCTATCGCTTCGTCTTTGCTCTCATTTTTGGTTTGCAGATACCCGAAAAAACTACTGCTTGACTTCTCTGTGGAAAATCTGCTGTACGCCGAATACGCCAACCCTTTATCTACCCTTATGGCGTCCATAAGACGACTGCCAAATCCGCTCTCGCCGAGTATGAACCCAGCTACTTTGGCTTTGTAAACATCTTTATTGGCTGCTTTGAGGAAAAACGGAGCGGCGAAATACACATACGCTTGCTCGCTCTGCTTTATCTGCGTTTCGCTCTTTGGCGTGCCGGACACATCATAAAACGGCAATTCTCGCTTTTCGCCCGCCCTCAGCGATGACAGAAGTTTCGTTAAAAGCCCCTTTAACTGCGCTTTGTCTATATCGCCGCCGACTACGACTATGAGGTTTGAGAGGTCAAGGTGTTCTTTTATGAAAGCGTCCACTTTTTTGATGTTTATCTTTTGTATGCTCTCTTTTGTGCCGAGTGAAGGCTGTCCAAACGAGCTGTTTTCGTACATCAGGGAGCGTAGTTTTACATTTGCCACATAGTCAAAATCGCTCTCTTTATCAAAAATGATGCCTTGCGTCTGCGTGTAGACTTTCTCAAACGCCTCTTTTGAAATGTTGGGGTTTTTGAGTACTTTTTCAACCATCAAAACGCCAAACTCAAACTCCTCTTTTAGCGATGAGAGCTCAAAAACAAGCGTTTCACTTCCGGCACTCACGCCAAAATTTATCGCTTTTTCCTCTAACGCTTTCGCAAAATCCGCCGAGCTCGTACCTTTGACGCCCTCTGAGAGTATCTTTGAGGTAAATCTCGCAAGCCCTGCCGTATCGCCATCTTCTATACTGCCGCCGCTCAAAAACACGAGCTGCATTGAAACTATCGGCAGCTTTTTGTCCTCCTCAAATATCACGGGGACACTTATTTTATTTATCTCCACAAACTCTACTTCTGTGCTCATTAAAACTCCTTGCAATATCAATAACCAAACAAACCATCGCCTCATCTGTATACCTCCAAAATATTATACGCCGTGTCCCTTTTTGCCGGCACTTCGCCGATATCTCTTATCAACTCTATCATCTCTTCGGTATTCATCTTGTTTGCCATTCCCGCCGCCGCTACGACATTTTCCTCCATCATAGTGCTTCCCAAATCATTCGCCCCAAACAACAGCGCCAA
The DNA here is from genome assembly GCA_031290675.1 of Campylobacteraceae bacterium. GTDB lineage: Bacteria > Campylobacterota > Campylobacteria > Campylobacterales > Campylobacteraceae > JAIRKW01. The sequence goes on from JAITNC010000009.1 coordinate 3,802, forward strand.
CTGCCCTATGTGGCTTCCTTGCGTGACCCACGAACTTTGGATATTTGAAAAGTTGTCCAAAAACAGGCGGCTCACCGCCAACAGTCTGAGATATCTGTTTGAGGACTGTTTTTTGATGTTGGGAAACTCGGCTTTGAGCTTTGTGTTTGCGCTCTGGAAACTCCACATTATGTAAGCTCTAAAGCCTCCCGTTCGCTCCTGCAGGGCTCGTATATGCTCCCAATGTTCTACGATATCCTCATCGCTCTCAACAGTGCCAAACATCATCGTGGCTGTTGATTTGATGCCTATCTTGTGGGCTGTTTCGTGGACTTCTATCCACTTTGAAACATCAAGTTTTTTAGGCGCGATGATATCTCTCACCTTGTCGCTCAGTATCTCAGCTCCGGCTCCGGGTATAGAAAACAGCCCTTTGGCGTGCAAACGCCGCAAGACCTCTTCTATGCTTATCTTTGATATTTTCGCTATGTAGTCTATCTCTATGGCTGAAAATCCGTGTATGGTAACGCTCGGATAGTGCGTGGATATCCACTCCACCAGCTCCTCATACCACTCTATCTTTAAACTCGGGTGGACGCCGCCTTGAAAAAGTATCTGTGTTCCGCCGATGGCGAGCAGCTCCTCTACCTTTTTGCCTATCTCCTCGTAACTCAATATATATGCGTCGTCGTACTTTTTGTGGCGGTAAAATGCGCAAAACTTGCAATCTACCCAACATATATTTGTATAATTTATATTTCTATCAACTACAAAAGTCGTAAGTTTGTCAGGGTGAAGTTCAAGTTTGCGCTCTAAAGCCAATCTGCCAAGCTCCTCAAGCGGCACATCTCGTATCAGTCTAAGTGCGTCTTCTTTTGTCAATCTTTTCATCTATCTCTTTCGCAATATTTTTTTATAAAGAGAGATTATACTCTATTTTCCTCGCTGGAAGCTAAAAATACGGCGCATAAGTGTATAATGACACGAAAAACAAAGGATAACATTTGCGATATATCGGCGTCATCATCTTGCTCGTAGCGGGGATTGTGTTGTTTGAAATAGTTTTGATGGAAGTGTTTGGGTAGGATTGGGTATTTTTGGCTTTTGTATATTTTAACTTTGCTCGTCTTGCGACAATCCCTACCGTCATTGCGAGTTTGTACTCAAACGTGGCAATCCACTTCTTTTGCCTTTTTGCACCACAAACGCCCCCTTGTGTCATTGTGAGGAGCGAAGTGACGTAACAATCTCAGCTCTCCGTCATTGCGAGCTTGTACCCAAGCGTGGCAATCCATCTTTCTTGGTCTTTTTTCCTAATTTAGTTCGCTCTTACTCTTATTACTTTCTTTTCCGAAAGAAAGTAAAACAAAGAAACTCCCCCTAAGTGTAACTGTCCTTCGGATACCCTGCGTATTTTTGTGTTGATAGGGAGCTGCGGAACTCGCTCAGTCGCTCAAACAGTCCTCGCTCTTATTCCTATCAACACTTCAAATACTTGGCAGTTACAACGGGGAAAGAAACAGCAAACTGCGTTTGCTGTATTTGCTTCGCAAATAACACCCACCCCGTCATTGCGAGGAGCGTAGCGACGTGGCAATCCATATGATAATAGTACAAAAAGTTAATATTATATCAATAAGTAGTGATAAAAATAATATTTTTAAAGTAAATTTGGGTGAAAAAATAGGGCTGAGATTGCCACGTCGCTTCGCTCCTCGCAATGACACAATGGGACGGCTTAGTGAATGCCAAATTTGCATAATTTTAACGACGTAATTTTGTGTCTATATAAGGCAGTTTGAAAATTTGGCGAGGCGCATACGCATTGGTATGTAACGAAGCCAAGTTGAAAACAACGCCATATTGACGCAAAAGAGCGAGCCAGAGAACATAAAAGGTGGCTCAGGAGATATCAAAGTTATTTCTTGTAAAACTTCTC
>JAITNC010000079.1 GCA_031290675.1 Campylobacteraceae bacterium
CGAAATGCAAATTTATCTCAAATAACGAACCGACAGACGAGAAATGCCCAAAATGCGGGTATATGATGGTCAAAAAGGTATTGAAAAGCGGAGAAAAAATGGAGTGCTTGAAGTGCGACGTAAAACCGACTGTCAAGAGAGCACCAAAGGCGAAGGCAAAGGCGAAAAAGTAACCCCTTCTCCGTCATTGCGAGCCTGTGACTGCGGCGTGTCAATCCACTGTATTGAAACGATTGGATTGCCCGCCACACACGCCCCTTTGTGTCATTGTGAGGAGCGAAGCGACGTAACAATCTGTGTTTTGTTTGTGTTCCCTCTCTCCGTTATTGCGAGCCTGCTGACGCAGGTTCGCAATGGCGCAAAGTCATTATGCCAGTTTTTATAAATTTATAATGTAATAAAAAAATATCAATTTAAGTAAACTTTTGCTACCATTTTTCTCACAAATGACAAATCGGAGTATATAGTGCAATCATCACCCATAGAGATTGTTGAGAGTGTTACGCCAAATCCAAACTTCCTTGCGTGGAAATTTCCAACCGAAGACAAAGAGATAAAAAACGGCGCAAAACTGATTGTCAGAGAGAGCCAGCAAGCATTGCTGCTTTGCGAGGGCAACATAGCCGATCTCTTCAAAAGCGGCTCGCATACACTTAAGACTGAAAATATTCCGATTTTTGGCAAATTGAAAAAGTGGGGTTTTGGCTTCAAAAACCCTTACAGCGCCGATATATACTTTTTTAATACCTACCTTTTTATCAACAACAAGTGGGGGACACCCGCCCCTATTCTTGTCAATGACCCACGCTTTGGCAATATCCGAGTGCGAGCATTTGGCAGTTTTGATATTCGCATTGAAGACGCGGAGAGGTTTTTCAGACAATACGCGGGGACTTATACGCAACTGACGATAGGCGAATTGCAATCCCAACTGCGAGATTTTATCGCTCCAAAATTTGGCGAAATTCTATCAAATGAAAAAATACCCGTTATGGAAATAGCGGGAAATATCACTGAGTTTAGCAAAAAGATAGAGCCTCTTATCGCACCCTATTTTGCTCAAATGGGGCTTTTATTGACAAGCTTTATCGTATCTTCCGTTACGCTTCCCGACGAAGTATCAAAACATATAGATACACTCTCAAATATGAATATGACTAACGATATAGGGCGTTTCAAAGAGTTCCAGAGCGCCAATGCTATCGGTAAAAGCGCGGGCGTGGTAGTTGATATCACAATGAAAAAAGAGCAAAGCGATGAAGCCGCGAAATTGCGAAAATTAAAAAGTCTGTTTGACGAAGGACTGATAGACGAAGCGGAATACAAAGAGAAAAAAGCCGAGATTTTATCACAATTTGACGGGCGATAGCATGGCTGGATTTCTTGATAAGATGAAAAGCCTCTCTTTGGCTCAAAAAAATTATAGCGAACCAAAGAATGCCGCCGCCAAAACAGACACCACGACCTGCCCAAACTGCGGTGCGGGACGAATCAAAAAAGACGGACTTACGCGTTGCGCCTACTGCGGATATACCTTCATAAAAGCTGATTTGAGCGATGGCATATATATCGCAAAAGAGGATAACTCCAAATGAGCTTTGAGCTTATACTATGCGAGATGGCGGAGTACCAAAGCAGATGGTTCGCTTTTTTGGATAAGCTGGAGCTTAAAATAGAGGATTTATGCGAAGAGGCTCTTCCCGAACTCGCCTCGCAAATACAAAATGACGAGGCGGCATACAATAAAATCCTGCTTGGCGTATGTGGACAGCTGCAAGCCGCGCACGATAAAGCACACGATACTTACGAGCAAAGAGTCATCGGGGCGTATTATTATTGGAATAAAACTATCACTATGCAAAATCCAGAGTTTCAGCAACTCTACGATTTTAGGGGGCATTGTGAAAAACGATATAGAGAGTTTGAGGAAAAGCTGCGCCAATCGGACAAAAACTTAAGAAACACCCGCTCGGAAAATCTGGAGACACAATACAAAGAGATATTGGAGGATTTTGAAGCCAACAAGGGTAAATTTCTCTGCTCTCAATGCGGTTGTGTTTTGCCGCTTGAGAATATCTATTTTATCAGCGTCCATATCGCTTGTCCATCGTGTGGCACGCAAAATACCTTTCAGCCAAGCTACCTCTCAAGAAAACTGCAATTTATCGCAAAAGAGTTAGCCGAAAAGAGAGCGGCACATCTGTTTGAGATATACGAGAAAGAGAGCAAAAAAGAGCGAGAGTTTTACGGAAAAATGCACACGATGAAACTAAGCGTCATTCACGAGAGCGAAAAGGTGAAAGCCGATATGGCGCTTAAACTGGAAGCGGTAGAAAAAGAGAGGCTTGCGAGTATTGAAAACGCCCAAGAGTTATATCAAAAGTATCGCCGCTTGATTTGCGATGAGTTAAACCACATCTTGCCGCAGATGAGCGAACATCACGAAAAAATGTATCTTGTAGAGATAAACAACTTAAACGAAGGAGAATAGATGGGTTCAAAGTATTTGGAGCCGATTCACGGCATTTCACTGAAAGACTACACAGCGATGGTCAAAAAAATAATAGCGGGCGCGAATAGTGAAAGTGTGTATACCGCTATGGGCATAGACGGTACGATATGGGACGAGGTAAATACCCTCTGGATGCAAAGAATGACAGAAGACCCAAACTTTGAGGTCGTAACACTTTACGGACAGTATTTTGGCGAAGATTTACCGCACGCAAAATTGGACGCATTAGAAGCAAAACAATCCTCACAAGGCGCGGAAAATCTAGAACGTCTTAAAGCGGATAGATATTTCTACGAGGAGCTAACGGGAGCGAGAGATGCGGCGTATCAATACGGCTTAGACGGAGCGCAGTGGATTTTGGAAAATTTCGGCATAAACCTCGCTGACTTTCAGAGCGTAGCTATGAAATATATGGAGATAAGAAACGGGGAGTCTTCTGAAGAAACTTTGGCATATCTGGAGTACAATAATGAAAAACAGGAAGAGTACGCCGAAAGATTTGCCGCCGAGCGCGGCGGCAACATATCGGACGATGTGAAGTTTTAGGAGATCGCCCGCATAACCTTAAAGGAGAGAAAATGGCAAACGCGCAAGATATTATCAATGAGATAAGCAAATTTCTTGATAAATGCCTTCATGTCAAAAAGTTCAAGATAGAAAAGAGCGATTTTCTCTCTTTTATAGAAGAAAAGTGGGCAAGCGCAGGAGATGAAAAGTACAATATCCATAACGGTTGTATCATCATAGGGCGAATGCTCAACGAATACGCATGGCTCAAAGACTATGCAAATATGCGTCGCTGGTTTGATATGCATGATAAGCACGCCATTTCGCTGAAAAATCCGCCGTATATCATAAACTACTATAAGGGCGGATTGTGGTTAGAGAGCGGCAACGAGGAAGAGGCGTTCCAATACCTCAAAGCCTGCTACGATGAAAACGGCGAATATATATTCACAAGAGGCGAAAATTGTATTAAGTTTTTTTGCGAGCGCGCTGGTTTGCCGCCACCTGAAAAAACTGAGGAAGAAAATGGAGACGACGAAGATTTCGAGGGCGAGATAGAGCTGAAAGAGTGGAGCGCATTTTTCGGCGAAGAGGACGCTATTTATTATCAACTTGGCGAAGGCGATTTTAGCAAAAGAATGCGCCCAAGATACGAAGCGGCTTTGAAATATATAGAGGAAAATCAAAAGGCGATATTGGAAATGATATTACGCGAGCTTTTGCGCCAATATCCGACAATGCAGGAGAACTTTGGTTATGAGGGCGAGGATAAAGAGGATTTTATGCCCGACGCAAAAAAAATAAAAGATTTCGCCGACCTGCTCACGCCCGCTTCAATTCATCTTATACCCGTTTATATAGATAATTTTCCGTATATCGGATACGAGTTTTCGTGCTCGTGGGACGGTGAACACGCTTTTGGCGTTATGACCTACAAAGATAATATAGTTGAGATAGGCGGAGCAGATACATCCTTTTTGACTTGGATAGCCGAAGAGGATAAACGCAAGGCGAGAAGGCGAGAGAAAGTGGTGCAAAGAAGCAAAAAGTAATTATATCTTTTGCTCCTTAAAGCAATGATAAAAATAGTGTTACTATTTTACACATAGCGAAAATTTTTGTTAAAATAACTCAATGTAGTTATTTTGCTATAAAAACACTATTTTTTCTTTAAGTTTAAGGCTGATTTTTAAAATTTTATTTCAGTATTGAGCAGATAATCTCGCACTTTTTGTGTGAGCCGTACGAGGATTGTGTATATTTGTAACAAGTTTATATAGCTTGCAAGGATATATTTTATTTATTAAATATAAAATGGATAAATTAATTTTAAAACCGCTAAAATTGTCAAAGGTTAATAATATAATATCCAATGAAAAGATAAAAATCTTGCTTTAACGATTAAAGGAAACACATGGGCAAAAACACGATAACATTTACGGACAACCGCAGCGGAAAAAGCTACGAGTACCCCGTACTTGATGGAACTGTCGGTCCTTCTGTTGTTGATATTTCAACTTTTTACAAAGATACGGGACTGTTCACTCTGGACAACGGCTTTACCTCAACAGCGTCATGTAAGTCGGAGATAACATATATCGACGGCGAAGAAGGTAAGTTGATGTACAGAGGATATGACATCTCATATCTCGCTACACAAAAGATATTTGCCGATACGGCGTATCTGCTTTTGTACAAAAAGCTTCCTACTTTAGAGGAACGAGAAGCGTTTAGACTTGAGCTAAAACGCCGTTCGTTTGTACACGAAGGTATGAAAAAGCTTTTTGACGCTTTCCCTGATAACGCGCACCCTATGGCTATCATGTCGGCGGCTATCTCAACGCTTTCTACATTTTATTTTGACCATTTGGATGTGGACACGCCTGCCGAGTATATGGAGATGGCAAAGAGAATCATCGCCAAAATCCCTACCATAGCGGCGTTTTCGTACAGATATAGCAGAGGGCTTCCTACCATATATCCAAATCTTGACAGAGGTTTCGTGGAAAATATCTTATATATGTTGAGAGCTTTCCCGCATGACCATGTAGATTTGAAACCTATAGAGGTCAAAGCGCTTGACACGATTTTGACGCTTCACGCTGACCATGAGCAAAACGCCTCAACGACTACAGTTCGCACGGTGGCTTCAACACACGCACACCCTTACGCGGCTGTGAGCGCGGGTATAGGCGCGCTTTGGGGCAGAGCGCATGGAGGGGCTAATGAGTCCGTCATCAAACAGCTTGAGATGATAGGCGATGTGAAAAATGTTGAGAAATACATAGCCAAAGCCAAAGACAAAAATGACCCGTTCAGGCTTATGGGCTTCGGACATAGAGTCTACAAAAACTTTGACCCAAGAGCGAAAAT
>JAITNC010000102.1 GCA_031290675.1 Campylobacteraceae bacterium
ACTATCCTAAGCGGCGGAAATATAGACGTCCAAATGCTCTCCGTCATCATAGAAAAAGGTCTTATCAAGTCCGCCAGAAAGATGACTTTGATGATAACTCTCGTGGACAAACCCGGCGCGCTTATGAAACTCACCGATATATTTAGAGATGTAAATGCAAATATAGTCAAGATAGACTACGACAGGGTTTCCACCACGCTTGAGTTTGGCGACGCCAATATAACGATAACGCTTGAAACAAAAGGCAAAGACCACCAAGAGCGCATTCGTGAAAAATTGACAGAGAGTAAGTATGATTTTAGGGAGTTGTTGTAATCTTTTGTTATTGCAAACTCGCAATGACAAAGAAGGTGTTGGCTTTGCAGATACCCCTACATCTCCTGTATCTGATAACTGTTTTTTAATTTCTCATACGACTGAGCGAGCTCTTCTCTTATCTCGTCAGATATATTTTCGCCGTTATTTAAAGACTTTACGATAAGCTCGTCAAGTTGTTGAAGCACGGCGAACAGTTCGGCTTCGGTGCTTTTGGCGTCCTTATTTCTCCCCATCATAGTTTCAAAAAATACAAGTTTTCTTATCATATCCGATAGCTGCTCAAGCGTGTTGGCTTTGTCCACGCTCTCTTGAAGGGTAAATTTCGCAGCCTCAGCGTTGGAGTCTATATCAAGTCTGATAGCTCTTATCTTCTCTTGTATGAGTGCGGCGAAGTCGGCGTATAACTTTGGATTGTCTATAAACTCGTTCGCGTCTATTTTGTTGGTGATTTTATTTATCTGTTTCATCATCACTACTATGACTATGGCGGCTATGACCACTACGGGCAGGAGTTGTGCTATCAACTGTTTTTCCTTTTTTTGGAGCGAATTATCGTGTCTATTATCACAAGTACAAGAGATAGCCATATAAGAGCAAATGTTATAACTCTTTGACTTGGTATTGGCTCATTATATACAAATATGGCTAAAGAGAAAGTTAGACTTGGCGCTAAATATTGTATAAATCCCAAAGTACTCAAGTTTATCCTCGCCGCCGCTGACGTGAAAAGCAGCAATGGCACGACTGTAACGGGGCCGGAGAGTGCGATAAGCACGATGTCTTGGCTCAGCGAGATGGTCGGCAAGGAAAAAACCGCCAGATAGATGATGTACGCCAAAGCTATGGGCAGCAGAAGCGAAGTTTCTATAAAAAGTCCCGCAAATGACGATACACGCACTTTTTTGCGGATAAGCCCGTAAATCCCGAAAGTGATAGCGAGCGTTAGCGATATGTACGGGATTTGCCCGAGTTTTATTATTTCAAAAAGGATAGCAAAGCCGGCTATGCAAATGGCTATTTTCTCCAAAAATGAGGCTCTCTCTTTCAGGAAAAAAATCCCCAAAAGTATGCTCACCAAAGGGTTGATGAAGTACCCAAGACTAGCCTCAGCTATCCTGTTTGAGCTTATGGCGATGATGTATGTGAGCCAATTTCCACCCACCAAAAAACCCGTAACAAAAAGAGCGAAAAGCAGTTTTTTGTCCGAAATGACCCTTTTTATCTCGTCATTTCCACGCAAAAACAGCAGCAGAGCAGACAAAAGCAAAAACGACCAAAATATCCTCTCTGCTAAAAATTCCAGCGGATTGATGTGTTGGAGCATTTTAAAGTATATGGGCAGAACTCCCCATATGATGAAGGCGCCCAAAGCGCATACAAGACCGATATGTTTTTCCGAAAGCTTCAAATTACCTCTTTTTTTCGCTGCCTTGAAAATGCGAAAAACGAATCAACAGTTATGATAAGCAGAGCGCACCAGATAAGCAAAAATACAAAAAAATCGCCAAATAAAAAGGGCTCATTATATACAAAAATTGCTAATATCATTCCAACGCTCGGGCTTATGTATTGCGTAAAACCCATCGTGCTGAGCTTTAGCCGTGATACGCCAAAACCAAAAAGCACAAATATCAGCACAGTCAAAGGCCCCATACAGATGAAAAGCCACGTATTTAAGTCGTCAAATACGGGCAAAAAGTTGGATTTGCCAACGCTTGCGAGATAGACGATAAAACCAAGCGCAAACGGCAGCATCATCGCCATCTCCATAAAGATAGCGTTTGCGGGGTCTACATTTACCTTTTTTCTCACCAAACAGTACGGAGCGTAAGTAGCGGCGAGTGCGAGTGCGGCGAACGGCACGTTTGTAAAACTGACAAGCTTGTAAAGTATAGCCGCAAACATAATAAATATAGCGATTTTTTGCGCTCTGTTTGGCCTTTCGCTCAAAAAGAGTATACCTATGAGTATCACGGCGAGCGGGCTGAGAAACCGTCCAAGACTGACCTCAAGTATCATTCCATTTGAGCTTGCCCATATAAGTATGAGCCAATTTGAGGCTATCAAAGCGCCGCTAAGCGTAAGATAAAGAAGGGTTTTTGGACTTTTGAGTATCCCCAGCGTCTGTTTGAGTTTCTTGAAAACTACAAGCGTCAAAGCCAAAAACAGCGCCGCCCAAAGGACTCTTTGCGCCAAAATCTCGCCAGCCGAAACGTCGCTGAACTGCTTGAAATACGCCGGTATCATACCCATAAGAAAAAAGGAACTAACAGAGCTTATCACGCCTGCACTTGCGGAAAAATCTAATCTCATTTAAATCCCTATATTTTCTATACATTAAAGCTTAATTGTATAGCCTGTACGCTTATAAAATCCTGTTTTTAAGGCGTTTAATGGTTTTAAGTGAATATAATCTACCTTCTTATAAATCTTTGAAGGAACACACAATGGATAATTGGAGTAGAACATCGTGGAGAGATAAACCTATCAAGCAACAACCTCTCTACCCCAACAAGGAAAAACTGAAAAAAGTAGAAACCGAGCTCAACAAAGTCCCGCCGCTTGTTTTTGCGGGTGAAGTTAGAAATCTTACGAAAAGTTTGGCTGAAGTTACAAAAGGCAAAGCGTTTTTACTGCAAGGCGGAGATTGCGCCGAGAGTTTCGCTGAATTTGGTGCGGTAAATATCAGAGATATGTTCAAAGTTATATTGCAAATGGCTGTCGTTTTGACGTTTGCGGGCGGCTGTCCGATAGTCAAAGTAGGGCGTATGGGCGGACAGTTCGCCAAGCCCCGCTCAAGCGATTTTGAGGAGATAGACGGCGTAAAATTGCCAAGTTACAGAGGCGACATCATAAACGGCATCGCATTTGAGGAAAAAGCACGCATACCTGAGCCAAAAAGAATGCTCAAAGCCTACAACCAGTCAGCCGCCACGATGAACCTCTTGAGGGCGTTTGCGAGAGGCGGTTTGGCGGATTTGCGGGAGGTTCACAAGTGGAATCTCGGCTTTATGCAAAACAGTATGCTTGGCGAGAGATACGAGAACTTGGCCGAGCAGATAACTCAAACGCTCGCTTTTATGGAGGCTTGCGGTATCACTTCGGCAAACACGCCGATGCTGCACGAAACGGAGATATACACTTCTCACGAAGCTTTACTTTTGAACTATGAGGAAGCCTTGACGAGAAAAGATAGCTTGACGGGCGATTGGTACGACTGTTCGGCGCATCTTTTGTGGATAGGCGACAGGACGAGGGGCGCAAACGACGCTCACGTTGAGTTTTTGCGAGGCGTACACAACCCCATCGGTATCAAAGCAGGGCCAAGCACAGACGTGAACGAGCTTTTGCGTGTGCTGGAGATACTAAATCCGCAAAATACACAAGGCAGAATAAACATCATCGTGCGAATGGGACACGACAAGATAAAGAGCTTTTTTCCGCCGCTGTTGCAGGCTATCAAGAAAGAGGGCAGGGAGGTGCTTTGGAGCATTGACCCTATGCACGGAAATACGATAAAAACATCAAATAACTATAAGACGAGAGCGTTTGACAGCATACTTTCAGAAGTAAATAGCTTTTTTGAGATACACCAGAGCGAAGGCACGTATGCCGGTGGTGTGCATCTTGAGATGACGGGGCAAAATGTTACCGAGTGTGTCGGCGGCGCTAAAGCTATCACGGAAAAAGGGCTTGAAAGCAGATATGAAACGATGTGCGACCCAAGACTTAACGCCGACCAAGCGTTGGAATTGGCATTTTTGATAGCGGATAATCTTAAAAAGAGGGTGAAGAGGGGGTAAACCTCTCTCTATTGTCATCGTGAGCTTTGACCCGCACTCTCCGTCATTGCGAGTGAGCCGAAGCCCTGAGCGAAGCGAAGGGTCTACTCAAGCGTGACGATCTCAACTCTCTTGTCTCTTTTGGTTCGCTTTTACTCTTGCCACTTTCTTTTCCGAAAGAAAGTGGCGCAAAGAAACTCCCCCTAAGTGTAACTGTCCTTCGGATACCCTGCGCATATTTGCGTTACGTCGGGAGCTGCGGAACTCACTCAGTCGTTCAAACAGTCCTCGCTCTTTATCCGACTTCACGCTTCAATGCTT
>JAITNC010000171.1 GCA_031290675.1 Campylobacteraceae bacterium
TCTAAACTTGACTAACGTTTTTCTTGGTCAAGTTTGGCACGATAAGTTTGACTAAGGATTTTATTGGGTCAAGTTGGGTGTAATACTTAAAAATAGTTACTATTTTTGACCAATATGCCCCTTGTGTCATCGTGAGCTTGCAAGCCCTGAGTGAAGCGAAGGAATAGCGGCAAGCGTGACGATCTCGATTCCCCCATTGTCATTCGTGAGCGAAGGTGAAGAATCTGTGTTTCTTTGCCCTCCCGCCGTCATTGCGAGCCTGTACCCAGGCGTGGCAATCCACTCCCCCATTGTCATTCGTGAGCGCCCTCCCATTGTGTCATCGTGAGCTTGCAAGCCCTGAGTGAAGCGAAGGAATAGCGGCAAGCGTGACGATCTCAGTTTTCGTTCTCCATGGAAAAAAAGGAAAAGACAAATAAACACAGATGCTCACGGCTTCGCTCACGCATGAGAAAGAGAAGAGTGGATTGCCACGTTCGCAAGCGAACTCGCAATGACGGAGGAGAATAAAAACAGATGCTCACGGCTACGCCTCAGCATGACACAAGGATCACCCAAACCTCTTTACCAGATACTCAAACGTTGTTTGCGGGACTATATTTTGTATCTCATCAAAGTTTTTATTTTCTAAGAGTTTTCTGACTTTTGATGCGCTGATAGGTTCATCATCTGAGCTTTTTCTCTCAATGACTTCAAACTCGATGCTATATCTTGGAAGTATCATCTTCATCGTGTTGTTATATTGTCTTGTAACGTTGTCAAGTGGTTCTTCTCCAGCAAAGCGTTTTGTGATGTTTAGGGTTGGAGCTATCTCTTCAGCAAAGATAGTTACATCATTTGAGGCGTCTATGATCTCTTCTTGTAGCTTCTCTTTGTTTGAATATGCCTCAAAAGTAAGTGATGAGATGATAAATCTACCGCTTGGTATAACTGTAACGTTTTTAAAGTCTGCAACACCGTTCTTGACCAATTCCAGTCTATCTTTGAAAGGAAAGTATGATTTGTCTTCCTCAACTACAAATATATAAAGATGATCTACTTTTTTGACCGACTGTTCTATGAGATAGTGATGTCCAAGAGTAAACGGGTTGCAATTCATCACAATAGCACCTACATTGCCTTTCGTCTCGCTCTTGTGTTTAAGCAGCAATTCTTTGTATTTCAAAAGATGCTCGCTCTCCTCTTTGGGAATACTCGCCCTCCCCTTGTCGCCGTGAGCCGAAGCACCCCCACTTTGCGTCATTGTGAGCCTGCTTGCGGGCTTGGCAGTCTCAACTGTTTTTCTTTCGGCATTAACGTCTTTTGGTTTTTCATCAAATAGTTTGTTGTCAAGTATGGTTTGGAACAGTAGTTTTGCTACTTTTTGATTGCCTATTTTATTCATATGAATATTATCTATAAACACTTCGCCCATATCATGAGGTCGCTCAAAAGCTTGTTGTATCTCACAAACAATAAAATGTTTTTTGGCGATATCTATAGCACTTGCGCTAATAGTGGAAATTATAATATCTCCTGTTTTAAAAATGGTATTTTTCATCAAATCTATTTGATAGCCAAAATCCGCTCCGGCATGATTGGCATAATTTACCACACAATAAGATCTGTTTTTATCAGTATATTTGTTGATAAGCTTTTGTAAATTACTTGGTATCGTATCTTCGTCGGAAGAGCCAAGACCATATACCGCACTATGTCCAAAAACATAAATAACATTTGTATAATTGTCCGGCTGATCCACTGTAAGTCTAAAGCTATTTATAACATTGACGTGTTTGCCTTCATAATTTACGGGAGTCTGGATATTGGCTGCTGTTTTTGTTAAATAAAACGGCCTCAATATCTCTCGATTGTATTCCAATGTATTATTAAATCTTGATAGCGACAGAGGAATGGCGGGCGTATTTGAATTTATGTTTTTTCTGACACCTTTGATATCGACTGTTTTGTTGACAATGTTGCTTTCATTTTTTGATTTATTTTTAACTTTTTTGATGACAGGAGTAGATAAAATTATTATTGGTATATCGGGGTTTTCATTTTTTATTTTCATCAATGGTTCTATAAAAAATTGAGTATCATATGCTTTAGAAATTATGTCCAACAGATGAAACACTTTGGCTTTTGTTTGGTCGGCAATATTTTCTAATACTTCTTTGTCTTTATTGGAAGTGCAAACCAGTATTACGTCGTTCCGTTTGAAAGTGGTTGTTTTGTCAAGTTTTTTGTGCTCAATAGTGACTTTTCTTGGCATCAAAATATCATATTTATAAGCACTATTGGACAGATAGTATTTTATATTAAAATTTTTAGCATATTTTATACTGGAGTGTATAAACCTTGTTAACTCCATATCGTTTTGATGTCCAAACAAACTTATACTGCTGATGCCTTGTTCTTTAAAATACTCCGCTATATTATAACCCATAAAAGATATGGCATAAAGTTTTCGCATTATAGTATCTACTTTGACAAGATATTTATTTTTTGCCTCAACCATATCTGATATTTGCAACACTGCTTCGTCGTAATCTTTTTGTTTGTTGTCCAAGTATCTATAGGCCGTATCTACATCGTAACAAATATCTTCCGTCAAAAATGAATAATCTTCTTTTTTTGAGCCTTCCTTTTTTACAAATACTCTTATTCTTAATTGACCAAATTTTTCTAATGTAAAATTGGCGGTTTTATTTTTACTGTAGGTTATTTTATCAATAAGTAAATTTATATCATAAAGACGATATTCAAATAGTAAATCTTTAGCATTTTTGACATTAAGTTTTATGTTTATTGTATTGTTTAAAACAAAAACCCCATAAGAAACACCAAATATATCTTCACTATATTCTTTTGTTTTTTTGCTGACTACCTTGATACTATTATTACGTAACCTTAAAAACATCTTAGCCTCACTTTTTGTAATTGTAAATTTAAGTAAATGTTATTATACACTATGTAATATTAAAATATTTTAATATTATTTCTTAATATCAATAAAAATATCATCTTTTTTATAAGGTTATAGACGAAGTCAACAATGCACATATCGCTTTTTTGTCTTTTTTAAGATACAATTATAAGATGAAAAAAGGGGGGGCAATAATAAATCCGAACGACAAGATGTTGAACATAAAACGACCTACCCCACGCCCAGTAAGAACAATATGATGAGCGTAAAACCACATGAGATAGAAACTATCCACCCGTTTGAAGATGGCAATGGACGTATGGGGCGGTTGTGGCAAACGCTATTGCTTGCCCGGTGGAATGCTATTTTTGCGTGGATACCGATGGAGTCAGTCTTGCAGCAAAACAGACAACAATATTATCAAGCTATTGAGCATGCAAGGGAAGCGAATGATTCCGGTGTGTTTATAGAATTTACACTTTCTGCGCTTTTTGATGTCATCTCGGCGCAAGAAAAACAATCACTTAAAGATAAGAAACTTGCCGATAAGTTGCCGATAAATGTTGCCGATAAATTGACTGTGGCAGAAGTGGAATTTGTGAAGCTGCTTGAACCATACTTCAAAGAGAACAAATGGATAGGCAATGCCAAAGCAAGGGAGATAACCAATAAAGCGGAAGGGAGTGTGAAGCGGTTTTTGCGCAATCTCACAGATAAAGGTGTATTTGAAATTCGCGGTGAAAACAAGAGCCGCCAATACTGCTTAAAAAAATGAATGCGGTTCGTCCCGCAACTGACCTTTTTTGCTAATTTTTGTAAAAATAATGTATGCTATTCAAAAATATGTTATACTATTGACAGTCAAATGATTGCTAATAGCAATCAATATATCAGATTTTATTATTATAGATAAGGGGTGAAATATGAATTCAACACTAACAATAAGAATGGACGCCGAATTAAAAGAGAACGCTCAAAATATTTTAAACGATATTGGGCTTGATTTAACTACAGCCGTTAAACTTTTTTTGCGTCAGACTGTGATTCAACAGAAGTTGCCATTAGAACTTGTCGCGTCTAATTATAAACCAAGCAATATAGTAAAAGCGTCAATAAAAGAAGCGTCAGAAATTAAATCAAAACAACCGCGCAAGTTTAGCTCTGCTTCTGCGATTTTTAAAGATATTGGAATATAAGCATAATGAAATATGCTGATTATACCATTGAGTTTGGCAAATGTCTTAAGGCTGCAAAGAAAAAGCGTAGAAACACGGAACAGCTTGAAATGATAATAGATATGTTGCTGAACGAGAAAGAGTTACCTAAAAAGTACCATGACCATGCGCTTAGTGGCGATATGCAAGGTATGCGTGTATGTCATATCACCAATAATCCTGATTTTTTATTGTTATATGAACTTTTTGAAGAGTTGATTATTTTACATGCATGCGGTTCACATGATGAGTTTTTTAAGTAGTTTTGATATAGATAGCACCTTTTTCTTCTTTATTTATGCAGTATCTCCAAAACAGCCTCTTCGCACAATTTAACCGCTTCATCTATCGTTTCTTCTTTGATTTTCAAAGATGGATTGAAGTAGAGTACGTTCCCCAAAGGACGCAATAACAAGCCTTTTGTGAGGGCTTTTTTGTATATCTCATAACCCATACGCCGCTTTGCGTCAAAACCCTCTTTTGTCTTTTTGTCAATGACCAATTCTATGGCGTTTATCAGTCCGATATGGCGGATTTCACCCACATTTTTATGCTCCAAAAGAGCGTTTGAGAGCCTATCGTGCAGATATACCGCTTTTTTGCTTGCGTTTTGAAGTATCGGCTCGTCCTCAAAAATCTTTAAAACAGCGAGTGCAGCGGCACAGCCGAGCGGATTTCCACTGTAAGTATGGCTATGCATAAAAGCTTTGCCCTCGTTATAATCAGCGTAAAAAGCCCTATAAACAGCCTCGCTCACAGCCGTAACGGCGAACGGCATATATCCGCCGCTTATCCCCTTTGAAAGGCACATGATGTCAGGCGAGATGTCGGCGTGGTCGCAGGCGAACATCTTACCCGTGCGCCCAAAACCTGTCGCTATCTCGTCCGCTATCAAAAGCACACCGTACTCATCGCAGATGGCACGCAAAAGTTTCAGATACAGCGGCGGATATATGCGCATTCCGGCACTCCCCTGCACCAAAGGCTCAATGATGATAGCGCAGCTCTCATCTCCAAAACGCTCAAACATCTCTCGGGCTTTTGCAAAACATTCGCACGAGCAGTTATCGCGATTTTTGCCATACGCACAGCGGTAACAATCAGGCGCTTCAATGCGCAAAACGTCCATCAACATCGGCTTGTACATCTTTGCGTACAAGTCCATCGCGCCGAGCGACAAAGCGCCGATAGTTTCGCCGTGATAACCCTCGCTCAGGCACATAAATCTTTTTTTGTGAGGCTTGCCGCTCTGGAGTTGATACTGAAAGCTCATCTTCAAAGCGCACTCAACGGACGCCGAACCATTGTCTGAAAAGTTCAATTTTGTAAGCTGGCTTGGGAGAATGGAGGAGAGTTTTTCGGCAAAATCAATCGCCGGAGTATGCGAAAAGTTGGCAAATATCACGTGTTCTATCTTTTCAAGCTGCTCTTTGATGGCGGCGTTTATCTTTGGCTCACAGTGTCCAAAGAGGTTGCACCACCACGAGCTGATGATGTCTATGTACTGTTTGCCGTCTATGTCGTATAGGTAGGAGCCCTCGCCGCGCTCTATGATGATGGGCGGCAGCTGCTCATAATCCTTCATCTGCGAACACGGGTGCCAGATGTATTGCAAGTCTTTTTGTTGGTAATTCATTTTCCGCCTCACTCAAAAAGCGATTTTAACGCTTCTTTGTCTGTCTTTAAAGCCGTATCGCCCTCTTTTACTATCGCTATGGGGCGGAGGGCGGTGAGATTTTGTATCATTTTGATATTGTCATCTTCCATAACGCCGCCCTTGTATCTGTTGAAAATCAGCCCTTTTATTGGGATTTGCCGGCTCTTGAGGTACTCCACTGTAAGCACGGCGGAGTTGATGCCGCCAAGAGCGCAGGAGCAGACTACCACGACGCTAAGGCGCAAAGCTTTGATGATATCTTCAAGCATCAAAACGACCTCATCATAGCGTATCGGACAGACGATACCGCCGCTTCCCTCAACCACCATAAACTGATGTTTTGACGAGAGTTTGCGATAATCAGCACAAATCGTGTCAAGATTTGGCGCATTTCCCTCCAACTTCGCCGCAAGATGAGGGGAGAGGGCGGCTTTGTACACAAAAGAGACCAGCTCGCCCGCCTCCTCGCTTAGAGCAGCGAAATTTTTCACATAAAGTGCGTCATTGTTTGTGTCATCAAAACCGCTCATCGCCGCTTTATAATAACCAACATCAAAGCCAAAATCTTTCACTTTTTTAGCGATAAGAGCGGATACGAAAGTCTTGCCGACATCAGTTCCCGTAGCGGTTACAAAAATGCCGCTCATATATATCTCGCTATGGCTTTCGCGGCGGCTTTTAACTCGGACTTTTTGTGGGACGACATCAAAACCACCCGCAGCATCGCCTCGCCCTTCGCCACTGTCGGGTAGCGGATAGCACTGATATAAAAGCCCTCTTTTTTGAGCTTTTCGGCGTATTTGAGTGCTTTTTTTTCATCGCCTATCACGATGGGGATTATCGCCGTTTCGGACGTGGCGTTTACACCGTGTGTTTGCAGAGATTTGCAAAAAAAGCGGACATTGTTTTGCAATTTTGAAACTATCTTGGGTTTTGTCTGTATGATGTGCAGGGCTTTGATACTCGCCGCTACTACGCCCACGCTCAGAGCCGTAGAAAATATAAAACTTCTCGCGTTGTTGATGAGAAAATCTATCAATACTTTTTTGCCGCACACATATCCGCCTTCACTGCCAAACGCTTTGGAGCAAGTGCCGATGATGATGTCGGGTTTTTGCTTTAGCCCAAAATGCTCGCAAACTCCTCCGCCATTTTCGCCGATGACCCCGCTCGCGTGCGCTTCGTCTATCATGGAGTACATGCCGTATCGCTCGCTGATGTCCAAAAGGCGGGGCAAGTTTACTATATCGCCGTCCATACTGAACACCCCATCGCTCACGATAAGCCCTTTGCGGCCGGCGTAGAGCTTCACTTTTGCCTCCAAATCGTCCATATCGTTGTGCTTGTAAACGACCGTTTTTGCCCTGCCAAGCCTACAGCCGTCAATGATACTTGCGTGGTTTTTCTCATCGCTGAAAATCACCCACTCTTTGGAAGCGATAGCCGATATCGTCCCGACATTTGCCATATATCCCGTGTTGAACAGCAGGGCGGCCTCCGTGCCCTTCCACACAGATAGCATACTCTCAAGCTTTGAGTGCAGGGGCGTTGAGCCCGTCGTAAGTCTTGAGCCGCCCGAGCCTGTGCCGAACTTGCGTGTCATGCTGATGGCGTAAGATTTGACGCTTTTGTCGTTGGCGAGGTCAAGGTAGTCGTTGGAGGCGAGCATGAGCATATCTTGGCTGTTGTACTTCACGTGTGCGCTTTGGGCGGACTGCATTTGCGGTATCTCTCTAAAAAGATTGTCCGCTTTTTTGGCTTCAAGGCTCTCCTCAAACTCCACCCACTTCTCTTTTTTGGCACTGTTTAAAACAGGAATGTCCGTCACTAAAACAGGCTTGCTTTGCAGATAATTTATACACTCATTTACGTGAGATTTATCGCCATTGTAGAGCAGTATTCGCCCGCCTTTATCGTCGCCCAAATCCTTCA
>JAITNC010000021.1 GCA_031290675.1 Campylobacteraceae bacterium
TATTGCCCCCGCTGGTTTCCAAAACAACTATCTTAGCCTCATCGGCGTTAGCGTATAAAAACAGGGCGCAAAGAAATATGGCGATTTTACGAAACATAATAGTCCTTCAAAAGTAAAATAACATTTATGATAGCATTATTAGACAAAAAAAGATTTTAAAATAGATATATAGTTGAGTTTGGAGTAGTAAATTTTAACTGTGATGATGGTGAAAAAAGAAAAAAGCCCTCAAAAGTGAGGGCTTAAAGTCATCTGTCTATGATAGTTCTTGTGCCGTCCGCATGCTCTATGATAATTCTATCGCCGCCTTGATTTTGGTTGTTGATATAATTATGACCTCTGGCTGTGCGGTGGGAAAAACCTCGCTCATCTCTGTCAATATATCTATCAACATATATAACTCTTGGCTGTTCAACTCTTTGTGTATATCGCATAGGCTGCTCGACATACCTCACAGGCTCGCTGTAACGAGGAGTTGTGGCGGCTTGCAATAAAGGCGGAAGCAACAACGCCGCGCCCGCGCCTATCAAAATGCCTTGTTCTTTTTTGCCCCAAGCTTGAGCGTTTACCGCGCCGAGCATCGCTATCAGTGAAACTATCGCTATTGTTTTTATAGCTTTCATTTTGTCCTCCTTTAAAAGGATTTGATATGTATAATGTTAGAACACTAAAGTGAACCGACTGTGAACTGCGTGAAAAAAATGCTGTTTTGTGTCAAAGAAGTTTCGTGCGCCTCACAACGCAAGACAAAACCACCCCAACCCCTCCGCAGGAGGGGAATTAACTACCAATTACTTGTGTATATCAGAAGCTTTAGGGTAAAAGAACATAATCTCTTTCTCTACAAATATATTTTCCTCATCGTCCTGCGCATAAGCACGCACTTTGACGCTGAGCGGTTTTCCTTCATTTTCACTCAAAGATGAGCCTATATCGGAGCGCAAGACGACTATCTTTTTCAGGCTTGCCCCCGCCGAGAGGTTGAACGGCTCTTTTGGCAGCACGATAGAGATATCTTTATTTAGCACTTCAAAGTAGTATTTGTGCCCTTTGGAGTCTGTGTTTTGGAACAAAAATGTATATGCGTTTTCAATGCCGCCTTTGTCGTTTGATACACTAAAAAGCTGCGTGCCCCTGTTGATATTGAGCAGCATATGCTCCCTTTTTGAGCCTACTATCACGAGTGCGCACAAGACTATGCTGAGTACGACAACATAAGCGACCGTTCTAAATCGGACAAATTTGACCTTCTCGTTTTTGAGTATCGCGTTGGGGCTTGTCCACGAGATAAGAGGCGGTTTTTTGAGCTTTCGCATCACTTTTGTACAGGCGTCCGAACACTCAAGACAGTTGATACACTCAAGCTGCATTCCCGCCCGTATGTCTATGTGCGCCGGACAGATTTTCACGCAGGCTTCGCAGCCCGTACACGCTTCGTCCCTGCCCTCGCCCTTGTCGCGCAGTTTTTTGCCGTGTTCATCGTAAATAACTCCGCCGAGTTTTGAGTTGTATATGGTTTGTACGGTATCGTCGTCAAACATCGCTGATTGGATTCTCACATACGGACAGACGTAGACGCAAAATTTCTCTTTCAAAAGCGCCGGCAGGGCGATGATAAAGAGGCTAAATACGCCAAGTGCGACAAGAACTATCTTGTGTTCTGCGGGGTCTTGAATATATACAAAAAAGTCTTCAGGCGGTATAAAATACCAAAGAAAATCCGAAGCCGCCACGACGCTCAAAGCGGCAAATATCAAAAATGCGAGCACTCTTTGCAGCCATTTGCCGCTCTGCATATTTTGTTTATTTTCAACGCTTTTGTATATTCCAAACACTTTTGTCTGCAAAATATCTCTGTATACATATCTAAAAATAGTCTGCGGACAGCTCCAGCCACACCACACTCTGCCGCCGAGCGTTGTGATAAAAAAGATACCCAAAAACAGGATAATCAGCAAAAACGGCACCAAATACAACTCTTGCATATCAAAAGCCGTAAAGAGCAGCTGCAGCTGTTTTTTGTCAAAACTTAGCAGGAAAAAGTGCCTGCCGCCTACGGTTATCCACGGCAATATCAACGCTGCGAGCGTTATGGCAGCGAACACCACGTGCCGCTTTTTGCTGTAAAGAACATACTTTACGGAAGAGATTAGACTCATTTTTACTCCTTAAATCTTTAGTTTTGCTCTATCAACGCACACTTTTCTTTTGTCTGCGGAGTGTTTACGATAGAGCGCTCATTGATGTTGTTGTCGTAATTTGGGAGAGTTTTTTTGACTTTCGCCAAATCCTTCAACGCTCTGGAATTGATATAATCCTTAAGCGAACTTCTGCTCAATTTCAACACTTTTGCTATCTCGCTCACACTTTTATCCTGCTCAAGCATACTTACTATGCCCGTCCTGTTGTCGTCAAATTTTGACCTTGACATACGCCCTTTTGGACGGCCTTGGTGGATAGACTTTTTGGGGTTGAGATTTGCCTCACGCTGTTTTGTGAGAAGGTGAAGCACGGAAAGCAGGGGGGTTTTGTTTGAGATGATGATGTTTTTGCTGCAAATATGCAAAGAGATATCGCGCTTGAGTATACACTCAAATATCTTCACAAGTTCGTCTACACGGGGCGTGAGAGATAAAAGGTCGTATGTCAGCACGACCTCTTTTGGCTTCAGTGCCCTCAAAAAACCTCTCAGCCATTTGCGCTCTTCAAGGATACTTTCGCTTGAGAAGTTGTCCACCTCGCTCACGTCCACGTTTAGTTTGTGCGTCAGGGCGTACTTTAAGATATGTTCTTGCTGGGTTGCTATATTTTCTTGACAATCTATGTTTTTCAAAAGAATAATAGCCACAAGAACCCTTCTCTTTTTAAATGTTGATAAAATTGCTGAAGTATAACTCTTTTGACGCTAAAAGTCAATAAAAATAGATATATTTTCGTCAAGTTGTTATTTTTATACCTATGATTACCATTCCGTCATTGCGAGTGAGCTTGCGAACGTGGCAATCCATCTTTCTTGGTCTTTTTCCTCTTTTGGTTTATTCATCTTTCTTGGTGCCACTTTCTTTTCCGAAAGAAAGTGGCCAAAGAAACTCCCGCCTCAAGTGTAACTGTCCTTCGGATACCCTGCATTTCAATTTTTCGCCTATACGCAAGCGTATAAAGGCTCAAAATTATGTTGAAAATCAACTTTGTAAAAAAGCAAAGCAGTTTGCTTTTTT
>JAITNC010000035.1 GCA_031290675.1 Campylobacteraceae bacterium
GAATTGCCGTTAAAGTTTAGTGTTATCTTATCTCCGCTGTTGAGTGCTACTGTGCCTTTGTTGGCTATCAACACGCCTTCATTTGCTACTTTCTCTCCAAGAAGGGCTATGTACCCGCCGTCTGCGACTTTGATGGTTCCTAAGTTGATGACTGAGTTTTCGCTTGAAATGGCACTATTAAAAACAAAATTGTTACTGTTGAAGTTTTCATCAGATATGTCAAGCGTAGAGGCTACCAAACCTGCTGTGTTTACTGACGAGCCTTTCGTGAAAAGAACTCCGTTTGAGTTGATGATAAATACTTTGCCGTTTGCGTTCAACGCCCCTTCTATCACGCTTCGCTCGTTACCTATCACCCTGTTTAATGTCAAAGCATTTGAGTTTGGTTGGTTGAAATTGACCGTTTCGCTTGGTGCTATACCAAAACCTTGCCAATTGATAGAAGCTTTTTGACTTTGCTGATTTATGTCGGTAATAACTCCATTTTTTATTATCTGGGCGTTACCATTTGTAACAACTCCGCCTGTTGGAGCAGCGTTGAGCAAGCTGACACAAAGAACTAAATAACCCACCAATGACAACCTGAACACTTTGGCAAGTGGGGTTATCACACAGTATGAATGTTGATATGAGTTGAAAAACATCTGGATTTCCTTTTTGAACTTAAAAGATTGAGCGCACCGCTTTTAACGGTGCGCTTGGGTTTGGCTCTATGAGCGGACTAAAAAACTATTGTGGTACACCATAACAATAACTTAAACCAATTTATGCAAAATTCGTTCCAATCGCTATATATCTATACGATACAAGTTGACTAAAACATATCATTCAAATTTTGTTCCGTTCATTATATATATCTCTATATAATGAAAAATTTCGTTAAGTTTACTACTTTTTGGGGAATTTCAAATGATTTACGTCAAGATATTTTTAAGTTTTTTTATTGTTATATTAAGGGTTGATTGTATTGCAAGGGGGGGGGTGAGATCGTCACGTCGCTCCACTCCTCACAATGACACAAAGGGGGACGCCCTGAATGACACTCCCCCCCCTCCGTCATTGCGAGCCTGTAATCAGGCGTGGCAATCCACTCTTTTGCCTTCTGCCCATTTGACTTCGTTGCAACTCAGTTGCACTTGGTAGTTAATTCCCCTCCTGCGGAGGGGTGTCCGTAGGACGGGGTGGTTTTATCTTGTGGGATTTTGTATTACATTGTATGACACAATAAAAAGATGGATTGCCACGTCGCTTCGCTCCTCACAATGACACAATGTGGCGTGTATGGCGCAATACTGCCGTGTTAATACAATGGATTGCCACGCCTGATTACAGGCTCGCAATGACGGGAGGGGGGTTAATAGCTGAGATTGCCACGTCGCTTCTCTCCTCGCAATGACGTTAGTGGTTAGATACCAAATTTATGTTCTTATGGCACAGCTATTTTGTGCCAAGACGAGGCAGGGAGTGAGCCTGCTAGGAATAATACGAGCTGGTATATGACGACGCAGGCGAGCAACCAACGAAGTATTGGCGCAAAAGAGCGTGCCAGAGAACATAAAAGACAGAATACTTCGCTTGCGAAGTCAAATTACTTCAAAAACCCAACCAAATTCGCCTCCCCAAACGCCCCCTTTATCTCCCTCTCTATTATCATTTTAAAATCTTCCATAGTAAATATCGGTTCGTCTTTCACGGCGACTTTTAAAGCGGTATTTTTCAAAACTATCTGTATTTGACCGCCTGTCAACGGATACGATGAGAGGGTTTTGATGTCAAAACTCTCCTCATAAACCGCACTCTCCGGCAACGCTTGCTGCCAAAGTTTGACACGCTGTTTGAGGTTGGGTTTTTCAAACTCTATCTTATAGTCAAATCGTCTGGAAAACGCCGGGTCTATGCTCTCAAGCATATTTGTAGTCGCTACCAAAAGCCCTTCAAATCGCTCTATCTGCTCTAAAAATATATTTTGCATTTGATTGTGCATCTTGTCCGCACTCGCCCCTGCGTCACTTGAGCGCCCGCTTAAAAACTGGTCGGCTTCGTTTAAAAGCAGCAGCGGTTCGGTCTTGGTCTTGCCGCACAACTCTTTGTACGTGTCAAATATCTTGCGCACGTTTTTTTCGCTCTCGCCGACATATTTGGACAAAATCTTAGAGCAGTCAAAGTTCAAAACCTGCTTTTTCAAAGACTTCGCGAGCGACAAAGCCGTCATCGTCTTGCCCGTACCCGGAGGTCCGTAGAGGATTATTTTGGCGTCTATCCCTTTTCTTTTATCTTTGATACCCCACTCTTTGAGGCGGGCTATGACGCTCTTGTCCACCTGCTTCAAGATGCTCTCAAGCATATCTTTTATCTTTGGACTCATCACGACATCATTGAGGTTTGTTTTGGGTTCTATAAGCTCAAAAATATCCTGCTCGGCGATGAGCATATCAAGTTTTATCTTTTTGCTGTGCTCTTTGTCGGGGTGCATAATCTTTTGCAAAATATCCTCGCTGATGTAAAAACTCCGACTTACGCCGCCAAAAGCCGTGAACATCTCGTCGTAGTCTATGATGCCGCTCTCTATGAGCTTTGAACCCTCCTCCAAAATCGCGCGGTTTTTGATGCGTTCGTACTCGTCAAAACTGACAAGCCCTATGAGCGTGTTCATCTCCCGCAGGTTTTCAAACTCGCCCGAATACTCCTCTTTCAAAAGTGCGAGAAATATAATCTGCTCTTTTGACTCTAGCGAGTGTTCTTTAAAAAGATTTTCTATCACGACTTCGCTTTTCGTTACCTTGAGCCTCTCGCTGATTCTCGTTTCTAAAAGCTGCAATTTCGCTTGAAGTCTGTGAATGCCGGGCGCGTTTTGCGTGATATTTAGTTTTGTGGAGCTTATCTTTTGGTACAGTTCTATCCTGAAAAATTGGTCTTTCAGGTACTCAAGATGGTCGTTGTAGGGCGTGATGTCGGGCAGTATCATATCAAGATTGCCGTCTTCCAAAAGCTTCAAGAAAGTTGGGCTTGGCGTTATCATACCGCTGTAAAGCTCAAGATTTGAAAACTCGTTTAACTTTATCTGCGAAAAACTGCTCTGTATGACCCAGCCGAGGTCAACGATACTTTTGAGAAGCGGAATGCGCTGCAAGTGAGCATAATCCTTGCGTCCGAAAATCTCGCTCAGTATCTCGCTTACACCGACATCAACCTCGCCCTCCACGTATCTGCGGATAAGCGCTTGGAGTATTCTCGCCTCATCTTCACTGCATTTGAGGTGTTGAAAAATCTTACTTTTGGCAACATTTTTGCTCTCTAAAAAATCTATCAAATATTCCAAGTTCGTCCTTTGTTGTCTTATCTCTTTTTATGCTCTTGCGGGGCGTCTTTTTTGGGCTCTATAACTATCTTTTTTTCGGCACTGCAACCATCTTTTGAGCCAAAAGTGCACGCTTTGCCGAAATACCTTTTCGCCTCTTCCATATCGCTCATGCCGCTTTTTTTGTCCGCATATATGAGGGCAAGCTCGTAGCAGCTGTTCTCATCGCCCGAATTGCACACTTTTTCAAGGTACGTGCTTGCCTTGAAATAGTCCTTTTGCCGACCTCTGGCGTATATATTTACAAGCTCTCTGCAGCTGTTCATATGATTTTTATCGCAGCCAAGAGTGAAAAACTGTTCGGCTTTTGCTCTGTCGCCAACGTCTAAAAACGCAACGGCAAACTGATAACATTCGCCGCCATTGTCCGTAGCGGTGCATGACCTCTCTATCAAACTTTGCGCTTTTGGTAGATTTTGTTTCACGCCAAGCCCCTTCACGTAGAGGTTGGAGAGGCTTTGGCAACTCTCGTATATCCCGCCTTCGCAAGCTTTATCATAATACGAAGCAGCTTCGGAGTAGCTTTGTGCAAACCCTTCGCCGCTCTCATACATATGCGCCATTTTAGCATATAATTTTAAAACATCTTCACAAGCTTTGTCCATTTCCAAGCCGCAGCCCTTGTTATAATACGAAATAGCCTCAGGATAGCTTTGCTCCAACCCCTCGCCCACTTCGTACATATAGCCTATAGCGTGGCAGCCTTTGGGGTTGCGGACATCGCAAGCTTTGTGAGC
>JAITNC010000016.1 GCA_031290675.1 Campylobacteraceae bacterium
TTTCGCCTATACGCAAGCGTATAAAGGCTCAAAATTATGTTGAAAATCAACTTTGTAAAAAAGCAAAGCAGTTTGCTTTTTTTACTTCGTTTCTGGAGCTGCGGAACTCACTCAGTCGCTCAAACGCTCCTCTGCGTCTTTATCCGACTTCACGCTTCAATGCTTGGCAGTTACAACGGGGAAAGAAACAGCAAATAAATTTGCTGTATTTTGCTGACGCAAAATGTGGATTGCCACGTTCGCAAGCTCACTCGCAATGACGGAGGAGAATAAACACAGATTGTCACGTCGCTTCGCTCCTCACAATGACACAAAGGGCATGTGTGGCGCAAAAAGACAAAATGCTGGATTGCCACGTTTGAGTACAAACTCGCAATGACGGAGGGTTTTATATTAAAACATAGTTTTTTGATATATTTTCTAGGCTTTTTAACTTACTTTATGGATATATTTAGTATAGTATCACAAATAAAATTGCTATACGCAGAAAAATGGGGGAGATTTGATGGATTACGAGATAATGATAAATAGCATTCCCGCATACGCTAACGCAGCCGTATACACGCTATATCTCGCATTTTGCGGCATTGTTTTATCTCTTATTATAGGTCTTTCGTGCAGTTTGATTTTGTATTTTAGGGTGAGATACCTGAGTGTTTTTATCAAAAGCTACATAGAACTCTCAAGAAACACGCCGCTGTTGATACAGCTCTTTTTCCTCCACTTTGGCTTGAAAATGGAAGCACATATTTGCGCTGTGATAGCACTCGCATTTTTGGGCGGAAGTTATATGGCGGAGGCTTTCAGGGGCGGTTTGGAAGCCGTAGAAAAGATACAGATAGAGTCAGCTCTGAGCCTCGGGCTTAGCAAATTTCAGCTTGTCATATACGTGATTTTGCCGCAGGCTCTTATAGTTTCTGTGCCTTCTATCGGGGCAAATATGATATTTTTGCTCAAAGAAACATCTGTCGTGAGTATCATAGCCTTGAGCGATTTGGTCGCCATCGCTAAAGATATCATCTCTGTATATTACGCTACAAACGAGGCCTTAACGATGCTTGTCATCTCTTATCTTATAGTGCTTTTGCCGATATCTTTGGCGATTTGGTTTTTGGAACGAAAGGTGAAATATGCAGCCTTTGGGAATTGATATACTGTTTGAGGGGATAAATATGCAAAGACTGCTCGGCGGCCTTTGGGTGACTGTGCGAATAGCCCTGATATCCATACTTATCTCCGTATTTTTGGGCATCATCGTAGGCGTTTTAGCCACGAGTAAAAATATATTTATCCGCTTTGTTTACAAGTTTTACTTAGAAAGCGTGAGGGTCATACCCATCATCGTCTGGCTGTTCGTGTTTTATTACGGCTTCGCAAAAGCTTTTTCCGTGCAGTGGAGCGGGGAGCTGACGGGCATCATAGTATTTAGCATTTGGGGTACGGCTGAGATGAGCGATTTGGTGCGTGCTGCTGGAAGTTCGCTGCCATTTCACCAAAAGCAAAGCGCGATGGCTCTTGGGCTGAGCGGTTATCAGATATATCTTTACGTCATCGTCCCGCAAGCGATGAGGAGACTCATTCCTGCGGCGATAAATCTCGCCACGAGAATCATCAAAACAACCCCTCTCGTGGCTATGATAACAGTCGTGGAGGTACTCAAGATAGGCCAACAGCTCATAGAGCAGTCCGTGCTGACAAACCCCAAAGCGGCATTTTGGGTTTATGGGTTTATATTTGTTCTCTATTTTGTCATCTGCTATCCTGTTTCTCTCGCCTCAAAAAAGCTTGAAAATAGATGGAAAGCGTAAGGAAAATTTTTGGCTAATTTATTGGAAATACGAGGTCTTTACAAGAGGTTTGACGGTTCGGAAGTGTTGAGCGACATAAATCTAAACATTAAAGAAGGCGAGGTGCTTGTAGTGGTAGGACCCTCAGGCTGCGGCAAAAGCACGCTGCTTCGCTGTATCAACGGCTTAGAGGAGATACAGGAAGGCGAAATCGTCTTTGAGGGTAAAAAGATTGACGGCAAAAACACAAAGTGGAACTTGGTTCGGCAAAAGATAGGTATGGTGTTTCAAAGTTATGATTTGTTTCCGCATATGAATATCATAGACAATGTCACGCTAAGTCCCACCAAAGTACAAGGAGTGAGAAAGGAAGAGGCTGTAAAAAACGCATTGACCCTGCTGAAACGAGTGGGGCTGGACGAGAAGAGAGATGCCTATCCGAGGCAGCTTTCAGGAGGACAAAAACAGCGTGTCGCGATAGTTCGCGCGCTTTGTATGAACCCTAAGATAATGCTATTTGACGAAGTCACGGCTTCGCTTGACCCTGAAGTGGTCAGGGAAGTTTTGGACTGCTTGCTTGAGCTTGCCAAAGAAGGTATGACGATGATTATCGTGACGCACGAAATGGCATTTGCTAAAGCGGTGGCAGATAGAGTTATTTTTATGGACGCAGGCAGGATAGTAGAGGAAAATGACCCGAAAATCTTCTTCAACAATCCGCAAAGCGAACGGGCGAAACGCTTTTTGAGTCGTTTTGATTTTAATATCACACAAGGAGATTGAACATGAAAAAGTTGTTAAGAGTTTTACTTCTATCGGTTTTGGCATTTGGTTTTGCGTTCGCTGCGGACATAAACCCTTCATCTATAGCTGCTATCAAAGAGCGCGGCGTTTTGAGAGTTGCAGTTTTCAGCGACAAACCGCCTTTTGGCTACATAGACGCCAACGGCAAAAATCAGGGCTATGATATATATTTTGTCAAACGCTTAGCCAAAGAGCTTTTGGGCGATGAGAACAAAGTAGAGTACATCTTGGTAGAGCCGGCGGCGAGAGTTGAGATACTTGAGAGCGGCAGAGTTGATATAGTTTTTGCGAACTTCACGGTAACAGACGAGCGCAAAAAAAGAGTTGATTTCGCAAATCCATACTTCAAAACAGCTATCGGCGTTGTATCATCAGAAAAAGAGTACATCACGGACATAGCACAGTTAAAAGGCAAAAAGTTGATAATCATCAGAGGCACTACTGCTGATGTTTATTTCACGAAAAATCACCCTGAGATAACGCTCGTCAAATACGACCAGATATCAGAGGCTTTCCAAGCGTTGAAAGACGGACGAGGCGTTGGTCTATCACAAGACAACACTTTGGTACTTGCGTGGGCTTTGGAAAACAAAGGCTTTAAAGTAGGTATCGGCACTATCGGCGGTGTAGACCCTATCGCACCTGCTGTGAAAAAGGGCAATGACGAACTTAGAAATTGGATAAACGACACTTTCGTCAAGCTCGGCAAAGAGCAGTTCGCTCTCAAAGCTTTCAACGAAACGTTAAAACCATTTTACGGCACAAACGTCAAACCTGAAGATTTGATAGTTGAAGGCGGCAAGTTTTAGTTTTTTGTTCACGTATGGAGTTTTCTATACGTGAACCCCTCACCCCACCCTACCGTCGTTACGAGCCTGCAATCAGGTGTGACAATCCACTCTTTTGTCAGATAAAAAGGCGAAGCCCCCCTCTTGTGTCATTGTGAGGAGCGAAGCGACGTGGCAATCTGTGTTTATTCTCCTCCGTCATTGCGAGCCTGTGTCATCAGGCGTGGCAATCCACTCTTATTGCCCACACACGCCCATTTGTGTCATTGTGAGGAGCGAAGCGACGTGGCAATCTCAGCTCTAATTCAAACACAAAAAAATACAAATAAACACAGACTCTTCGTCTACGCTCACAAATGACACAAGAGGGATTTATTATGTCCTATTTTTTCTCGCTGCCTATGTACTTGTAGATAAGTGCGCCGATGATACCGCCAACGATAGGAGCGAGCCAAAACAACCAAAGCTGAGAGATAGCCCAATCCCCGACAAATACCGCTACTCCCGTGCTTCTCGCCGGATTGACCGAAGTGTTTGTGACAGGAATAGATATAAGGTGAATGAGGGTCAAGCAAAGACCGATGGCTATCGGGGCAAATCCTGACGGCGCTCTCTTGTCCGTAGCTCCCAATATAACCACCAAAAACAGAGCCGTCATAACCAC
>JAITNC010000184.1 GCA_031290675.1 Campylobacteraceae bacterium
GTCGTGATGTTGGCGTTGTTACCAAGTGTGATGGTTGAGTTGGTTTGAGCGGAAACTCCGTAAGCGTACTGTCCTGTTGTAGATATAATCGTGTTGTTGTCTATGTTGATATTTGAATCGCTTTCAGCCACAACACCGTAAGAGTTATTGCCATTTGTTGCGATATTTAGGTTATTTCCTGCGTGTATAACAGAACCGTCAGAAGCGGCAATACCGTAAGATGAGTTTTCACTTGTAGAGATGTGCGCATTATCGTTTATGTTGATGTTTGAGCCCAGCCCAGCGACAACTCCGATAGCGTTTTCTCCGCTCGTAGAGATGTGTGCATTATCGTTTATATTGATACTTGCATTGTTTTGAGCCCGAACTCCGTGAGCATTATATCCGTTTGTAGATATAACCGTGTTATTACCTGTTGTGATGGTTGAGTTACTTATAGCGTTAAGCCCATAAGTCTGATTTCCGTTTGTCGTGATGTTGGCGTTATTGCCAAGTGTGATGGTTGAGTTGCTATTAGCCCGAACTCCATCAGAGTAATTTCCGCTTGTGGATATGGCGGCGTTGTTGCCAAATGAGATGCTTGAATTGTCATAAGCCGAAACTCCGTGAGAGCTATATCCGCTTGTGGATATAGCAGCATTGCTGCCCAATGAGATGTTTGAGTCGGTTTGAGCGTAAACTCCTCCAGAGTTATATCCGCTCGTTGATATAGCTGTGTTATTGCCCAATGAGATGTTTGAGTCAAAATAAGCCGAAACTCCATAGGAGAGATTTCCTTTTGTAGATATATTTGCATTATTTGCTATACCAATGGTTGAGTTATTTTGAGAGAGAACTCCATCGGAACTATTGCCGATTGTAGAGATAGTGGCGTTAGTGCCTACGTTTAGCTTGGCATTGTTGGTAGCAAACAGAGCTACTGAATTTCCCCCGCCTGTTGTTATATTGGCTTTTGAACCTATGCTGGTGTTTGAATACCCACCGGCGAAGACACCCCCAGAGTTATTTCCGTTTGTCGTGATAGAAAGATTGTCACCTGTGGTGATAGTTGAATTGATGTCAGCTACAATTCCGCTAGCCATATCTCCGATTGTGGATATAACGGTATTGTTGCCCAATAAGATGTTTGAGTTGCCATTAGCCCGAACTCCGTGACCTCCATAGCCCTTTGTTGATATAGCGGCGTTGTTGCCCAATGAGATGTTTGAGTTAAAATGAGCCAAAACTCCGTAAGAGTTAGTTCCTTCTGTCAAGATAGCGGTGTTGCTACCCGTGATGATAGTTGACCCGTTATAAGACGAAACCCCATAAGAGTTATTGCCTTCTGTTGAGATAGTGGCGTTGTTACCCAATGAGATGTTTGACCCGCTGGAAGCGTGAACTCCGTAAGCTTCATCTCCTTCTGTAGCTATATTGGCATTATCGCCCGTCTTGATGTTTCCGGTAATATTAGCAAAAATGGCATGAGAGTTGTTGCCGCTCGTTGAGATGAGGGTGTTGTTACCTGTAATGATATTTGAATTGGTAGTAGCCGAAACTCCATATGCATTGTTGCCTGCTGTTGATATAGTGGCGTTGTTACCCAATGAGATGCTTGAGTTGACATTAGCCCAAACTCCGTAAGCTTCATCTCCGCTTGTAGATATAGCAGCGTTGTTACCCAATGAGATGTTTGAGTAGTAAAAAGCAAAAATACCGAAAGCATTATTTCCGCTTGTTGTAATAGAAGCATTGTTGTCTACTGTGATGCTTGAACCACCATAAAATGAATCAATAGCCCAAAGTCCAAAAGCGCCATCTCCGTTTGTTGTGATAACGGCATTTGAACCTATAGTGATGTTTGAGGAAGCAGCGTAAGCTCCAAAAGCGCCATTTCCGTTTGTCGTGATAGTGGCGTTTGAACCCACTGCGATAGTACCAAACATATAAGAGTCAAGCCCATAAGAGTTATAGCCCGCTGTCGTGATATTGGCGTTTGAACCTATTGTAATGCTTGAATTGATAGCGCTAATTCCATATGAGTAATTTCCGTTTGTATTGATAGTTACAATGGTTGAGTTTCTTGTGAAATCCCAACTGCTGCCATAGTCAGAGTTATCTATACCATCAAGATTGTTTCCATTTGTCGTGACATTGACATGGTCAATAGTAGCATTGTTTGTGCTGTAATAACTATATTCACCACTACCAAGTGTAGTATTATCACAATCATAAGTGCTGCCAACTTGAGTACAAGCAGCTGAAAGGTTTGATAAACTAAGGAGAGTTAAACCAATAAGAGAGAGTTTAGACTTTGAAAGTCTATATTTTGTTGGTGGAGAGGGGGTGATTATTTCACAACTGTTATTTTTAAACTTCAAATACATTTATAATCCTTATTCGTAAAAAATAAAACATAATTGTACATTTATAAGAATTAAACTGTGTTTAAAATCATTAAATTTTTATAAAAAACTATACTTTTTTATTGATTTTAATACTTAAAAAAGGCATTTTTGTATTTAAATAATAACCATATATATCATTGCTATATATATTAAAATATTTTTTGACACTTTTAGTAATCATCAAAAAGTCAAATATAGCCAAATAAATAAGATAAGCTGCAATGTTTAACATAAAGCAGGACAACACATTCTATAGATGAAACAGATAAAAAGAGTGAAGTGTTTGATTGATTAAATTAAATAAGCATACTTACTTTAAAGTATGTATCTGAATTTTATAAGAGATACAATATAATAATGGCACAAAAAGTTAATAATATATCAATAATTAGCAATAAAAATAATATTTTTAAAGTTATTTTCTCTTAAAAGACGAGTGGATTGCCACGCCGCGAGTACACGGCTCGCAATGACGGCAGAGAGGGCAAGAAACACAGATTGTCACTCTGCTTCGCTCCTCACAATGACACATGGGTGTGGATTGCCACGCCGCAGTCACAGGCTCGCAATGACGGCAGAGAAGGCAAACAAAACCACCCCGCCCTTCGCTCCCCCCTCCCGCAGGAGGGGAATTAGTGAGCGAGCGCGGCGAAATTGCAACGATGTTAGCGTGGAGCGAACCAAGCTAAAAAAACGAAAAGAACAAAAACAAATTAGTCCCTGATATCCTCAAACTTATACTCTCTCAGCAAATCTCCATTTACAAATACCGCCTCAAGAGCGTTTTCAAAGTCGTCCTTGTCAAGGTCTTGCACTATGTATTTGCCTTCAAAAAGTTTTGCGCCTATTCTGCCGCTTTTGCTTTTTTTGGTCGGGTCTGTGGCGGGATTTTTGCAGATACCTTTCCAAACTCCGCCGACTTTTATCGCACTCGCCTTATACGCAAATCCGTAACTATCGCGGTTGATTTTTTGCAGCAGTGAAGCCCCCATACCGAAGTTCACATTGTCCGCACTCCAGCCGCCTCTTGTGATGAGCGACAATATCTTGTCTATCATCTCAAAATTGATACCGTCGCCCCAGATGATGCGTACATTGTTCAAAAGTTTGCCTCTTGGGCTGGACGTGAAGCCAAAATTTTTAGCGAGGCTCTCCAATGTATATGGTATGAGCTTCAACGGGTCGCCGCTATCGGGTCTGATGACGAGTGTGGCTTTGCTTTTTATCACTTTTTCTTTCAGCTCTTTGCCCCAGATGTTGTCTACGGCGTTGATGTAGTCATAACTATCGCTCACACACGCCAGCGATACGCCATCGCCCGCATAAACTTCAAGCATATTTGAAAATGCGTCCGCTTCTCTCTCCCACGATGTTACGGTGCTGTGTTCCATAGCGGGTATGGAGTAGCCTGCTATATCGGCGTTGTAGTATTGTTTCGCGCAGTAGAGCGATATGGCCGTGTCTGTTCCTCTGAAGTTCAAAAGGTGGGCAAGCCCGCCTATCATCGCACTTTCGCTGCTTGAAACGCCGCGAGAACCAAAATCGTGCAGTTTAAATGCCGTGTCAGGCGTATATTTGCGCATAATCTCTCTGGCTTTGTGGGAGTTTGACGCTACAGTAGTCGGATACCACACACGCAGCAGAGCAGTTTCTATAAAACTCACGAGCCAGCCAAACCTTGCATCTGTGCTTTGGATACTCACGAGCGGGATTTGAGAAGGGTAAACGCCGCCCTCTTTGACCGCTTTTATCTTTAGGGGAAAATACCCAAGTTCTCGCAGCGCCTCAAAGCCTTTTTCGTTAAATGGCAATCCGTGCGCCGTGATGATATCTTTGGCTTCTTTGATATCCTCTTTTGAGTACATTTTGCTGAACATTTTTTTGAGTATATATTGCAGTCCGAAAAACCGTACATACTCTCCGTGTCTTGCTTCTATGTATGCGAAAAGCCCTTCATTTTGGGGATATTGGGCAAAGTGGCTGTATTTATAGCTGTCGCTATCCATTAAAAAATTCATTTTAAACCTTTCTGGGTTTATTCAAAGCCCAAGCTCTCCGCTTCGGGCGCATTTTTTACTTTAAGGAGGCTAATCCTCAAAAACCACAAAAGCTAAACGTTGCTCAGCTTTCTTATGATGTGGAAATGGTCTTCAAACATCATGGAGCGGTTGTCTTTGACCTTTGATAGGGGTAGCCAAAAGGCCTTTGCGGCGTCATCGCCACCTTTGACTTTTGGAAGTTCGTTCTCTTTGAGCTGTAGTAAAAAAGCGTGAGTTATGGTGCGTCCTCGTGTGCTTCGGTCTGGTCTGTCAAAAACTTCTGTCTTTTTGATGCTGCCCAAAAGAACGCTTTTTGGAAGCTTTATCCTTGTTTCCTCTTTGAGCTCTTTTATCGCACTGTCCTGAATAGAAAGTCTGCCGTCCAAAAACCCACCCGGAAGCGCATACAAGCCTTTGCCCGGGTATCCGCCTCTCACCACAAGCAGCACGTGAGCGTTGCAGATAGTAACACAGTCCGTAGTTACAAAGATGGGTTCATAAGGGGCTTTACTCCACGCCTCTTTCATCTTGACATGGTGGCGGTACTCCTCAACCCTCACTCCCCACGCCTCGCTTGTCATAAAATCCTGTACGATTTTTATCACGTTTTGGGGTAAAAACTTGGTTGGTATCTTGCCGTTGTACAGCTCTTCTCTTATCGTTGTTGCGCTGATATTTTGAAAATTTTCAACCGTTGTCAGCGTCCATTGGGGGAAGTGCTTGAGGTAGTAACTGCTCTCATCTTTCTCGTGTCCTACGATGTATACATTGTCGTATTTGTAGTCGTATTTTGAAACTTTTTCCTGTATCTGCGCAAACCACAAGTTGTCATCAGTCGGATAGTCTGCGATGTCTTCTATGAACGTGGCGTACGGCTCTAACATCTCATGTATGAGCGTTACGGGGAAGGGATTTTTGATATTGCGGGCTTCTACTGCCGAGCCTATCAGCACGAGCGTGTCGCCTATCTCTCTTGCTTTTGCCAAAAGGTGCAGATGTCCGTTGTGCAGGGGTTGGAAGCGCCCTATGTATATAGATAGATTTTTCACTTTTTCAACAGCCCGTCAAGCACATACTGCTCCCAATCTTTGCGTGGAAGCTCTTTTTTGCGTATCTCGTTGTACAGTTCCTCTACCTGAGCACTGTACTTTTCGTATGGAAAATATGGAAAATGCAGCACCCACGCCCTTTTTATGAGCTTCAATGTTATGCTGTCCCTCAGCCACGCTGTAAAGTAGTTGAAGGAGATAAAAACGCACGAAGTCGCAAATATAACGCCAAAGATAGGAATATGGCGGTTTGTTTCTGGCAAAAAGTGGATTATCAAAATCACGGGTATGAGTATGCAGGCGCATATAAGCGCATACACACTGTAAGCTTTTGATATGTTCATTCTAAAGTTCAGCTTCGCAGGGTCAACATACATACCCTCGTTGTGAAGGGCGTTGGCGGCGAGCAAGTCTTTATATCTTACGGGTTGTCTGGAGATAGTAAAAATATAATTTATCATCTTATCTCTTATGGACTTTTTTTCCACAAAAACTCCTTATCTAAGGCTTTCAAATCTTGGAAACTCTATCTGCTATGATAGAACCCATCTCGCTCGTTGAACATACCTCTTTTGCGCCGAACTGCGACAAATCTTTGGTTCTGTATCCGTCTTTGAGTACGTCTTTGACGGCGGCTTCTATACGCTCGGCGGCTCTTACCTCGTTCAGTGAAAATCTAAGCATCATCGCCGCACTCAATATAGTCGCTATCGGATTTGCTATGCCTTGTCTGGCTATGTCGGGAGCTGAACCGTGTATAGGCTCGTAAACCCCTACTTTGCCGCCTACTGAGGCTGAGGGCAAAAGCCCGATAGAACCGCCTATCATACTCGCTTCATCGCTTAGTATATCTCCAAAAAGATTGCTTGTCAATATCACATCAAACTGCTTTGGATTTCGTATCAACTGCATAGCGGCGTTGTCTATGTACATATGGGATAGTTCTATGTCTTTGTACTCTTTTGCGACTTCCTGCACGGTATCACGCCAAAGCTGGCTCACCTCAAGGACATTTGACTTATCCACCGAGCAGACCTTTTTTGAGCGTTTTCTCGCAGCCAAAAATGCGATATGGGCTATGCGCACTATCTCGTCTTTTTCGTAAACCATAGTATTGTAAGCTCTGTTGCCTTCGTTTGCCCTCGGCTGTCCGAAGTAGATGCCGCCGATGAGCTCTCGCACGACAAGCAAATCAACGCCTTTTATGACGTCAGGCTTTAGTGTGCTGGCGTTTATAAGCTCGTCATACACGGTAGTCGGGCGCAAGTTGGCAAATACGCCAAGACTTTTTCGCAGTTTCAAAAGTCCGCTCTCAGGTCGTTTTTCACGTGGCAGAGTGTCCCATTTCTCGCCGCCTATCGCACCGAAAAGCACAGCGTCTGAACCCAAAGAGCCTTTTATGGTGTCGTCAGGGAGCGGTTCGCCTTTGACGTCTATGGCTATGCCGCCCATAAGGTATTCGTTGTAGGCTATCTCAAAATCCTCTTTCGCACTCACGGCGTCAAGTACTTTGACCGCCTCGTCTATTATCTCAGGTCCGATACCGTCGCCTTTTATCAAAGCTATCTTGTAGTGTTTCATCTCTTATGCCTTTATCTTTTTAGAAGCGTAGTTTATAAGTCCGCCCGTGTTTACAAGCTCTTGCATAAACGGCGGGATTGGTGTGAAGCGGTAGAGCTTCTCTTTTGTCTTGTTTGTTATCGTGCCGTTGTCAAGGTCTATCTCTATCACATCGCCCTGCGCTATCTCGTCTGTTTCGCCAAGCTCAAAGATAGGCAGCCCCATATTGAACGAATTGCGATAAAAAATCCTCGCAAAACTTTTCGCTACGACAGCGCTCACTCCGGCGGCTTTTAAGGCGATAGGAGCGTGCTCACGGCTGCTTCCACAGCCAAAATTTTCTCCTGCTACTATCACATCACCTTTGTTAAGTTTTTTTACAAAATCCGCATCAGCGTCTTCCATCACGTGGCGAGCAAGCTCCTGGGGGTCGGAAGTGTTGAGATATCGGGCGGCTATTATCAAATCCGTGTCGATATTGTCGCCAAAACGCCACACTTTAGCATTTATCAAACTCATAAAAATCCTTTTTAAAAGTAAAAACGCAATTTTACCAAAAATTATATTAAACTATGAAATTTTCACTCTCAAGTCACTCCGTAAGCGTTGATTTTTGCCGCTCTTTGGCATTTGTATCACGCTCCACAAAAATCCTCTTTTTGCTCTTAAAATCAAGCCCGCTATAGTACATGGCAGACGAGTAAGTCCCGGGAGTCGGCGTAAATATCTGCACCTGCTCGGGGTTGAGTTTGAGCTCTTTGTTTACAAATGTCTTCAAAGAGCGCATATCGCCCGCTTCACAGCCCGGGTGCGCTGCGATAAAATAGTACGTGAGAAACTGCTTTTTGCCCTCCTCTGCGTTGAGAGTGTCAAAGAGTTTTTTAAAGCTCAATAGCTCGTTTTTCGGGGGCTTTCCCATCAGTCTTAGTATCTTGTCGTCGGTATGTTCGGGGGCGACCTTCATCTGACCGCTGACGTGGTTTTTGACAAGCTCTCTCAGGTACGGCAATCCGAACTTTTTGTCTTTGTTGATAAGGTCGTAGCGCACGCCTGAGGCTACTACTGTTTTTTTCACGCCCTCTATATCACGGCTCTTGCACATCAAATCCAAAAGCGGCTTGTGATTTACAGCCATAGAGCCGCAAACACCCTCATAATCAGCACATCTTCTGTTTTTGCATGCACCTGATTTTAGCTTTTTTTCGCACTCATAACCGTACATATTTGCGCTCGCACCGCCAAGGTCGTGAACAACGCCTTTGAAGTCTTTGTACTCCCTAAACTGCTTTATCTCTTTCAAAATGCCCTCGCTTGAGCGTGAACGGATAGTCCTGCCCTGATGCACGGTTATGGCGCAAAAATTGCACTCGCCCCAACAGCCCTGATGCGTTGAGAGGGCAAATTTGATAGTTTCAAGGCATTTGACCTTGCCCATAGCCTCGTAATACGGGTGCTGCGCCCTTTGGTAGTTGAGCGCGGCGTAGATGTCAAGCTCCTCGCTTGTAGCGTAGGCGTTCGGCGGATTTTGTACGAGAAAACGTGCGTCCACTCTCTCACACAAACCTTTGGCGTTCAGAGGGTCGTTGTTTTTGTAAAACTCGTCAAACAACTCCATATATTTCTCTCTGTTTTGTAAAATCTCATCGTGCGAGGGGAGTTGTATGTAGCCCTCTTTTGGCTCTTTTGATATGTAACATACGCCTTTTACGTCGCTCGGCGATACGCCTTTGCGCAAAGCTGACGCCAACTCTTTGAGCGCATTTTCGCCCATACCGTATATCAAAAAGTCCGCCTTAGCGTCAAAAAGTATCGGTTTTCGTATGTTGTCGCCCCAAAAATCATAATGACTAACCCGCCGCAAACTCGCCTCTATGCCGCCGAGAACTATGGGGGCGGTGTGTTTGAAGTGTTGCCTTATGAGGTTTGTGTACGCTATACAGGCTCTGTCTACTCTTTTGGTGTTCGCTCCGCCGGGCGTATAATCATCGCTTTTGCGGAACTTTTTTGAAGCTGTATAGTTCGCCACCATAGAGTCCACGCTGCCGCCGTTCACGCCCCAAAAAAGCTTTGGTTCGCCAAGCCTTGTGATGTCTTTGTCGGAGCTGATATCGGGCTGTGCGATAACGCCCACTCTATATCCCCAATACTCAAGCAGCCTGCCGACAACTGCCGTGCCGATGAAGGGGGAGTCTATGTACGAGTCGCCCGTAACGATGATGACATCACACCTATCCCAGCCAAGAGCGTCCATCTCATCTTTTGTTGTCGGTAAAAAAGCATTTTTTGAAGTCATTATTTTAGCCATTTATAAAAAATTTCCATACAAGTGTTACGAAAAGCAGGCTTAGGGAGAAAAGCAGTATCTTTTTGACAAAACTTGAGCCTATTTTTATCGCCAGAGAGCTTCCGAGCGTGTTTCCGATGATACTCGCTATCGCCAAAGGGATACCCACGAGAAACAGCACTTTCCCCGCAATCGCAAACACCACAAAACTGCTAAACGCCGTCGTGAAGTTGAACACTTTTGTCGTGGCGGCGGCTTGCACCAAGGTCAGTCCTACGAAAAGATTTAACGCTATGATAAAAAAGCTGCCAACTCCGGGTCCAAAAAATCCATCGTAAAATCCCAAAAGCAGGCATATGGCGGGTGTTAAAAGATAGAGTTTTAAGGCACTCAACTCTTTTTTTGTGCCAAAATCTTTTCTTGGAAGCAATATCGCCAAAACGCCCAGAGGGAGCAAAAATACGATGATACGCCCGATGTGGACACTGTCAAAAAAGAGTATCGCTCTTGTCCCCAACGCTCCGCCTATGATAGCAGCGGGCACTCCGACAAAGCTCACCCTCCAATCAATAAGGGAGTTTTTGGCGTAGTTTATCAGCGAGGCGATTTTGCCGATGGTAGCGGACATCTTTGTCGTGCCTAAAGCGAACTCGGGGTCAATGCCTGTGAGCAAAAACGCCGGTATGTTGATAAGCCCTCCGCCTCCGGCTATGCTGTCTACAAAACCTGAGATGAAAAATACCACAAATAAAATGGCTATGACCCAAATCTCAAACTCCATGCCCACTTGCTCTCCCGTGATTGTTTTATGGTTGTGATTTTACCGTATATTGGGTTGTTTTCGGCTTTTGAGAGCAATTTCTCACTCTCTTTTTTGCTAATCGCCCTGCGCCTACCGTCAAGCAAAATAATCGTTGCACACACATTGTCATGGCTTCGGCGTAGCCGTGAGCATCTGTGTTTTGTTCGTGTCCCCATACCGTCATTGCGAGCCGTGTACTCGCGGCGTGGCAATCCATATGATAATGACAAAAAAAGTACCGTTTGATTTTGTTGGATTTTTTGTTATAATAAGGTATTAAAGGATTTATTCCCTTGCGTTCTTAGTCCTTACCGTCCAAGACGGGAAAGGTGGTAAAAATATGAAGTTTATTCTATTCCTGCGTTTGCAGGTGAGAGTAAGTTTCAAGGTTAAGGCACTTAGAAAAATCTTAACCTTGATTAAGCTCTTTTAATCTAGTGGGGCGAAAGCCCCGCTATCTTAAAAACTTAATCGTATTGTATCATATTTTCTTGGTTTTGGTTGCTGTGGTGGGTGAAAGTGTAAAAAAGAGAAACCCATCAATCCAAAATAGCACAAGTTGTAACATTCAAATTAAAAATCTACAAAGTCATAACACGAAAGGGCAAGAGCTGAGATCGTCACGCCGCAGTCACAGGCTCACGATGACACAAAAGGGAACGCTCTGCATGACACTGGGTGGGGGGCTTCGCCGCTTGTCTATCAAAAGAGTGGATTGCCACGTTCGCAAGCTCACTCGCAATGACGGAATGGGGGGGGTTCGCCTCGCAATGACGGATGGGGAGTAAATGCAACTGAGTTGCAACGATATTGGCATGCAAAATAACAAGCTAAAAATTATAAAAATCAAAATCTCCGTAAAATTTATTCAATTGCTCAAATATATATACATATAAACCTCTAACTTTCGCTAAAATGTAATATCT
>JAITNC010000207.1 GCA_031290675.1 Campylobacteraceae bacterium
CGTTTTGAGGCGTACGGCTTTTTGCAAACGACACACTCAAACATCTCATCTTTGGCTGCCGTATGTTCCGCAAACCACTCGCCACAGAGCGGTATATCGCCCCGCACTACTTCTATACACTTTTCGGGACAGGTTACTTCGCAATATTTACAGGTGGTACAGAGCGAGTTATTGATACGCAAGCTGAAATCCTCCTCGTACGCGCTCAAAGCCCCGACATTGCACGCACCCACACAGCTAAGACAGAGCGTGCATTTACTCTCGTCTATCTTGACAACGCCGTAATGTATATTTTCTCCGCTTTTGATAACTCCCAAATCATCATTTTGTACGATATGCGAAAGTCTTGCGGAAAAAATCTCCCTTTTTTTGAGGGAGGATTCGTCAATGCTATATTTTGAGTTTTTGATACAACAGGCTTCACGGAGTGCGTTTTGAAGGGAGTTTTTATCTTTGGCAGTAAGCACGGCATCTTTGCCAAACTTGGCGTTATAAACTTGATTTAGCATACCGATAGCGTCAAAACTGCCGACAGATATAAAATCCGTATAAAACACGACCTGCGCCCCACTCTCCTGCAGCAGCGTTATCAAATGCGCCTCGTGCAGGTATTTTTCACCCTCTATAGCGAAAGGCAGGACATTTTTGGGAAGTTGTATCTGCGCATACTTCAAACTCTCCCACATCTTTTTTGGGATTATCAAAGCTATCTTGTCGCGGTAAAGTCTTGCTATCTCCACAAAAGCCGCTCGTGGCATCTGCGTATAGTCAAGCGCACCCGAAGGACAGACACTCACACAGCCGCCACAGCCTTGACAGTCTATGTGCGAGAAAATGAGATTTTTGCTTTCATCATCTTTTGTGATGGCGAGCGTGGGACAGGTATCGGCGCATTTAGCGCAAATCTCAACCCTTCGCTTGTGGTATTGACAGATATTTTCATTATAAGAGATATAATTTTTGTAGTTATAAACGCCGCATTTTGCGCTCAAAGCAGCGATTATCTCAGCTTCATCAACGCCGTCAAAATCATAAATTCCATTTCGTGAAAGAACGCCATCGGGGGCTTTTTGCCAAATGATTTGGTCTGTTTTGACATTTATCCCCTCGCCGCCCCTTAGAATGCCCACCTCAAACGCTCCAAGATGTCCGTCTATGGACTTTATCTCATCGCTCGGCAGTACGATAGCCTTAAAGCCGCTTTTTTGCAGGGCTGGCAAAAATGCACACGCCTCTTGGCTTATGACTAGGACGAGATTGCCCACCTCTTGCGTCTGGTCAAAATACTGCGCCAAATCAAAAGCGATAAGTCTGGCGTTGTAGAGCAGCTCTACAGAACTTATGCGCTGCGATATATCATCTTGAGTGTTGTTTATGTAAAAATCTATCTCGTCGGCTACGATTTGCGAGCTTATCTCATCGGAGTTGCTTACGATAGAGGTGAGGTCATTTTTGTCAAATGCGGTGGCTATTTTGATAGCGTCGCTTAGC
The DNA here is from genome assembly GCA_031290675.1 of Campylobacteraceae bacterium. Taxonomy (GTDB): domain Bacteria; phylum Campylobacterota; class Campylobacteria; order Campylobacterales; family Campylobacteraceae; genus JAIRKW01. The sequence goes on from JAITNC010000207.1 coordinate 1,492, forward strand.
GGAAAACTCAATTTATCTTTGCCAAAATAGGCGAAACTTACTTCTTTCATCTGGGTATCTTTTTATGAATATTTTTCAAACAGCTTGATACTACTTTCCACCCCTTCTCTCACGTGAAGAGAGCGAAGTAGGCGTGTTTTGGCTTCGCTTCTAAATGGCACAAGGGAGGGTGCATCGCACTAAAACTACTTTTCATATTATTATGGTTTCTTAAAAAAATCCCTTTCATAAAACCCTTAATTCACATACCATCTTGCTAAAAGAGACAGCCAAACCCAGCACAAATCCCCAAATATCGTCATTTAGATACAAATAACAAGCTTGCAAGAAACAAAAGAAATTATAAAATAAAAATTTTACACTGTAACTAAAAGTAACTATAAAGCGTTATATAAAAATTACTATAATGATAAAATAACCTATTGTGTAGATACTTCATTTTGCTACACAAAACGAAGTCATAGCAAAAGTAGAAAGCCCAACATTATACAGCGAAATAGGATGGGAAGTTTACCCACCCTTTGCGCTATAAAGTTTAAAAACTCTTTTTGGCTAAATTTTCGCCGCCTTTTGTCAAAAATGATACTACTGTATCACACACACCATTGTGTTATTCCTCTTTTGTCATTGCGAGCCGTGTACTCGCGACGTGGCAATCCACTCTTATTGCCCGCTTGCGCCACACACGCCCCTTTGTGTCATTGTGAGGAGCGAAGCGACGTGACAATCTCAGCTCTACTTTTTCACACAAAATTACTTAAATAATATGAAATATATTGCTACTTATTGATATAATATTTATTTTTAGTGCCATTTTTATATGGATTGCCACGTCGCTACGCTCCTCGCAATGACGGAGGGAGGGTTAATTTGAAATTGAAGGCAAACTACGTAAGATAAAACCACCCCGCCCTTCGGGCACCCCTCCACAGTGGGGAATTAACTGCCAAATTTACAAGATTTTAGCGACGTAATTTTGCCGGGTAACGAGGCGCAAATGAAGCCCGCGAGCGGTGCGTACGTACTGGTTCGACGAGCGAGCGCGGCGAAATTGCAACGATGTTAGCGTGCAAAATAACAAGCTAAAAATTGTAAGAGCTGAGATTGCCACGTTTGCTGACGCAAACTCGCAATGACACAAGGGGAGATTTTACAAAGGCT
>JAITNC010000216.1 GCA_031290675.1 Campylobacteraceae bacterium
TTTTGCACCAATACTTCGTTGCTCGCTCGCCTACGTCGTCATATACTAGTATGTATTATTCCTAGCAGGCTCACTCCTTGCCTCGTCTTGGCACAAAATAGCTGTACCATAAAATCATAAATTTGGTATCCGTTTAATTACGAATTACGCATTACAAATTACCCACCCTCCGTCATTGCGAGCCTGTATTCAGGCGTGGCAATCCATACGATAATGGCACAATAAATAAATATTATACAAATAAGTAGCGATGTATTTCATATTTTTTAAGTTATTTTGAGTGAAAAGGTGGATTGCCACGTTCGCAAGCTCACTCGCAATGACGGAGGAATTGGAAGCATTTCAAATTTGCAAGATTTTAGCGTCAGTTTTTTGCCGGGTAACGAGGCGCAAATGAAGCCCGTGAGACAAGACCACCCCGCCCTTCGCTCCCCCCTCCGTCATAGGGGAATTAGTGAGCGAGCGTGGCGAAATTGCAACGAAATTAGCGTGCGAAATAACAAGCTAAAAATTGTAAAAGATTAAGCTACCCTATTCCCTCATCTCTTTGCTAAGTTTATACGCCAAGAAACCCAAAAACAACACGCCCAAAACCAAAGACGCCCATATCAGCCATTTTGGGATTTCAAACTCCGTACCGGCCTCCTCGCTCAAAGCCTTCTCGCCTGAGAGTTTTACATCGTCTGCGACATAAGCAGACGGGATATCATCTATATCTTTATCTGCCAAAAATTTCTCGGCACTTATCGCGCTGTTCCCTGCTTTGAGTGAGCCGTAAGCTATCGTAAAAGGAGCGTTATTTGCGCTGTTGAAGACCAAATCCACACGCTTTCTAAAGACCGTAACTTCGGGCGCTTCCTCAAAAGAGCCACTTGAGGCTTTGAGCATAAACTCTTTAGCCAAAATCTCCCTTGTAAATTCTATCTCAAGCGAGCTATTTATGACTTGTTCGCCGATTTTTATCCACCTCTCACCCTCGCCGCTTCTATAAAACAACTCCGTCGGCAATATAAGATTTTCCTGCCAAAAACCGATAGAGATTTTACTCAAAGGCTGCGCCTTACTCAACTCATAAACCGCCTCATTTTTTGAGCTGCTTTTCAAAGAGGCGTCAAATGAGACAAAATACTGCTCTACTTTGCGCTCTTTTGTGTGAGCTTTTGCCGATGTGATTTTTGGGATTTTGCTCTTTGAGTTGATAACCACTTTCCAGCCAAAATCATTGCCGCCCTTGTAACTATCACGCCAAAATCCGCCTCTATCAAAAGATACATCGCTTTGGCGCAGTGTGTTTTCGTCCCACAAATCGCTAAACTCTCTTATCGGGGCGTCGTGCGCGATATTTATCTGGTTGTTTTTGTCGGACTGAAAATAGACATTTGCCGAAGCTTCCCAATTGAAATCCGCCTTTTCCCACTCAAAACTAAGCGAATTTAAGGGCTGTTTGAAGTCATATTTTGGCAATTTTATAAAATACGTATATGTGTGAGCGTTCCCCTCCTCGCTCGTATTTGTCGCCTCTTCGCTCACAAAGTACAAAACAGCGGCTATCTCTTTTGAGTCATACTCCACTGCCTCAGCATTGACAAGCGAAAAAGATACGCTCTGATAATTGCGGTTGAAAACCTCTACATCGTCCAAATCGGGCGAAATGGTGCGCAGATATACATCGTCCGGCAAGACGACCTTGCTAAGCACACTCCCCTCCTCCTGCAAAACAAGCCCAAATCCATAAGCATAATCGCTCGGCACAGAAGCAAAAAGAGAGCCCGCAAACGCTAGAAGTATGAGTGAATATATACGCATTTTAATCCTTTTTATTTTCTATATTTTTTGGAGGGATAGGCGCCAAAAATCCGATAAGCAGCATCAACAGCGCAACGCCGATAAAGACAAACGCCCTAAACAGCCCCTCAAGATGAACACTGTCGTGAAGTACCAATTTAGCCACCACAACAGCGAGCAGTCCCATACCCGCAAACCATATTTTTCTGCTTTTTCTTCTGTTTGCTATGATTATCAAAACTAGAGCCAAAAGCGTCCAGATAAACGAAAATACGGTATGTACGCCGCTGTCTTGCCACAAATAGTAAAACGACCACGAAATATCTAAAATATCGCTAAGAAATCTTAACACAACGCTGTTTGCCCACAAAAATATAAGCGCACCCAAAAGCTTGGCAGCAATGCTTTTGAGGTTTTTTTGATACTCTAACAAAAGAGCGTTTTGTTTTAAAAGTACAAACACCCTTTTGAAGTAAAAAACAAGAACTATCAAGGCGAAAATAGCCCCCTCCTCCAAAGGATTTAAAAGAGGAATGTAACGCCAGCCAACGATATGTCCATCAAACCCAAGCCCTCTCAAAAGTCCTGCGGCAAGGTACAAAACTACAGGTGCAAGACCTGCGAGCCAATACTCCAAGCGGTAAAGAGCAAATGGGAAAATAGCTTTTTTCTGAAGCAGATAGACAAGCAGCACAAGAGCTGAAAAAACCGTCGTAAACACGCTCCACTCAAGAGCCTCATAACCCCAACCCATAAAATGATACATAAGAAAATCAACATTGTCGTAAATCCATTTAAATACAATCCACAACAGAGATATATGCAGCACAAGCTCCAAATGTTTGTAAATCTTTTGGAGATTTTCGTTTTTGAAAAGATAAAAATATGCGCTCACAAAAGCCGCCAGATACCCAGCCTCTATGAGCCACGAGTGATGAGCATCTCTTGTCAGAGAGAACAAAAGCACAGGCCAGAGGGAGAGGGGCGCGTACCCCAAGACGTCCCATTTTTGCTTTTTGCCGATAAAATACCAAAGCCAGCTTGATACGATAAAAGCCGCAAGCGTTGAGGCTTTAGCATCTGCCGTAGCAAATACCAAATCGCAGCCGACGAGTATCCATCTCACCCAAAAAAATGCGGCGGCGGACAGCAAAATATATCTTGTGATTTTGAAGCTTGAATGCAGCTCTTTGAAGTGGTTGAAAACGCAAGCGTTAAAGAGCAAAATCGCACTTGAGCAGCCATAAAGCGTGATAAACAGGCTCTCACGCATATAATTTACATCGCCAGCTCTAAGCAGCAAAACAGCTCCAAATATCGTGATGAGAAGCCCAAAATATCCAAGTTTGAACTGCTTGTTTGACAGCGCCGCCCACGTGATGGCAGTTCCCTCAACAAGCCATATCAGAGATGTCAAATCATCATCAAACGCCAAAGGAACGGCGAGCGTGGCAAATCCTATGCCAAGCCCAAGCATATAAAACGCCGCTTTTTTGCCGATATCTTTGAACTTTTTAAAGACAAAAAACGAACCTGCGATATAAAAAAGGGCGAAAAACAGTGCCGAGAAAGCCGCCCCAAACTCTAAATGCTCTACGATACCGTATTGAAGGGCGTAGCTCAAAATAGGCACGCCAAACAGAAGCGTGATGTCTATGACATTGTGGTATTGGCTGAGCTTTTCATTGCGCACAAAGAGTAAAACGGCGAGTATGCCGAAGATAAGCAGATTTGCGATGAGGAAAAGCTGAGTTGCGATGTAAAACTCACTATCGTAAGAGTTATCATACCACGAGCCGACTACTACTACTGTAAATAAAAATCCTATCAAGTTCAAAACACGCCACGAACGCCACCTGCTGATGGCGACAAGGGCTAAGGAGATGAGTGTATAGTAGCAAAAAAGTATGATGTGCTCCCCTCTGCCGCTTGAGAGCAAGACAGGCGAGAGATAAGCGCCCACAAAAGCCAATATGGACAAGCTGATAGCGTTTTGCAAAATGGCGAAAATCACGCTCAGCGCGCATATAACCACGAGTAAAACAAACGCCGCCGCGACAGGTATAAGTGCGTAAAGTTTGAAAGCGGCGAAAATACTCAGGTACAAAACGCCAACGCCGCCGCCTTGAAGTATGAGCGAATACAGCTTCTTTGAGTTGCGAAATCTCCAGCCTATGGCAAATAGTGCCAACCCTAAAATCAAGCTCCCCAAAACTCTTATCTCGGGCGACAACAGACCGTGGTCAATGCTGTATTTGAGCAAAAATGAAACGCCGAAAAATAGGATAATGATAGCCACCTTAGCGACTAT
>JAITNC010000225.1 GCA_031290675.1 Campylobacteraceae bacterium
CCGGCGTTGTCTATGAGGCTCAGCCAAATGATACCGTCCACCTCTTTCAAAACGCCCTCAGTCGCCGCCGTATCCGAAAAACTCTGCGAGTTAAGACCCGGCGTATCCACAAAAACTATATCTTTCAGCAGCTCCAAAGGTGCGTAAATGGTAAGATAGTCTATATCCTCAGCCGAGGTGTTTCTCTGGTCGGTGAAGTTCGCTATATTTTCCACCTGAAAAAACGCCTCTCTGCCGTCTTTGTAGCGCACCATAATGCTAAACTCATCGCCGTACCTGATATAATTTACCTTTGAGGTCACGGGGGTGATACCCGTCGGAAGGATATTTTTAGCCAAAAGTGCGTTCAAAAATGTAGATTTGCCGCTTGAAAACTGCCCCGTGATAGCCACTTTCATCGGCTCTTCGGCTCTCATCTTGAGCTTTTTCAGGGCATCGCCAAGTTGAGTGGAGGGATACATATGGGGTTGTGAAAGTGCGTTTTTACTCTCCTGCAAAAGCTTCAAAATGCCCTCGCACCGCTCGCTCTCCTGAAAGCTTAAAGCTTTAAATTCGCTTATAAATTCTTCAAACAGACTCATATCAAAGCTCCAATTTTCTCTTTTATCTGCGCCAAACTTGATAGTTTTTCATCTATGACTGCGCTTCGTATCTTGGCGTTTTTAGCGTCTTTGTCAAGCATCACGATTTGCTCGTTCAAACGCTCTACCTCTTCTCTCATCTCATCTTTTAAAGACTTCAACGGCTCTTCGTTTTGGGCTGTAAAATCGCTTATCAATTTGACATTTAAGCTCTTCAAAACCTCGCCAAGCTCTTTTCGCACACCCAAAAACTCATCGCTCAAGATAGCGTCTATCTCCGTGCCAAACGCTTCAAGGTTTGATTTGGAACACTTTTTCAAAACCGCCAAAACCCTTGAGATAAGCGCCTGAAAGTTGAGATTGACGCCGTTTGGCTGGAGGGCAAAAAAGGCTTTCACATCAAAACCGGACTGATTTGTGTCCATCTTGATGCCCTCAAACAACATCAGCAGTTTTTCTTGCAGCGCGAGGGATTGTTTGCTAAAACTAAAGCGATAATCCCGCACCACGTCTATCATACCGTCTTTGATGCCGCTGTGTATGATGTAGCTCACACGCTCGTCATTTGGGCGTTTGTTGTGCTTTTGCAGCTCGTATTTCACATCGTCATATACTCTTGAAAATATCTTGCCCCGCAGTGAATTTACCCTTGCGCCAAGGTCGTTGAAAAGCGAATCGCCAAAAGAGCGCAGCTCATTTGTGAAGTTTTTCACACTCAAAAGCAGCTTCTCTATCTCGCCCTCTTTTTCGCCGTTTTTCACTCTAATCTCATCAAGCTCAAGCTTCAACTCGTCTGATGATTTGCCCAGATTTGCGCTCTCTTTGGCAAATGTTTTCACGCACTCATCAGCCAAAATATAGAGTATTTTGGCGTTTGAGGCGATGAGTAGGTTCGCTTTTGGACTCTCACCGCCAAAAAGGGTGTCGCCGAGATACCTCTCTATCTCAAATATACCCGTCTGCTCCTCGCTATATCCAAGCCCCAAAGCCGCCTCGCCCTCGCCCGTGCGGTGCATAAGAGCCAGCTTGCCGGCGACCGCTATGAACTCCAACTTGTTCAAGATACCGCTTAGAAGCGAGCCTTGATTGTGCTTCTCAAGCTGCGCTTTTATGCTGTTTTTTGTGTATTCTATCACTTCTCTTAGCTCATCTTTTGTGATGGAGTCTATCCTCGTTATGACGACAAGAAGCCTTGAAATGCCCTGATACGTGAGTGCGTCAATGATAAACTCCACATCTTTCGCCGTCGCACTTTGGTTTGCGTTCATAAGGTGCATCATCAAATCGCACCCCCCAAGATACTCTTTCGTTATCTCCTCACGTTTTGTTACAGGGTCGTCAAGGCCGGGCGTGTCCACTATCGTAACGCCGTCTTGCAAAAACTCCAAAGGCGTATAAAGCTCCACGCTCTGCACCAAGTTGCACTTCATATCGGACTTTATGGCGGAGGTGTAGAGGCTGAGTTCGCTCATATCTATCGTGAGTTTTTTACCCTCTGGAGTGATGAACTCGTCCAAGTGAGTGCCAAATTTCGCCTTTGTATCTTCCACAAATTTCGCTATCTGCGGCAAAAACTCGCCGCTTTTTTCTATATCGCTCCATCTTTCTTTATCCCAAAAATTTACAACAGCGTAGGGCTTTTCGGAGTACCTGAGCAGCGTCAGGTTGGCAGTTTCGGGCACGACCGCCGTTCCTAATATATCGGAGCGCAAAAGTGCGTTCAAAAGCGTGGATTTGCCGGCGTTCATCACGCCCGTAACACCGATAGAAAAGCTGCGTTCGTCAAGGGTTTTTTTGACATTTTCAATGCGTGTTTGCTGCGCCCTGCTCTCGCTAAGGCTGGAAAGTGAGCTCAAAATCTCAAAAAGGGCTGAGAGTTTGTCTTGAAAAGTTTGAGCGTTTTTTATCTCTGGTGTCTGGATTTGGGGCTTTTGCTCTGTTTTCACATCGCTGCTTTTTTCTGTCACGAGGAGCGTATACGCACTTTTGAGTTCATTGATATCACGCTGATTTAGGATATTTTCCGCAAATAACCGCTCATAAGCTTGGAAAAGATAGTTTTGAAACTCCTCATCACCGTCCCCCTCCAACTCTTTCAAAAGCTCTTTTTGTGCGGCGTGAAACTCCCAAAAATCAGCAAATTCTCTGCCAAAGAGCGCTTTTGATATCTTGGCAAATGAGTTGAGCCTTGAGAACTTCTCAAAGTTATAGTGGCCAGTCGAGAGAACAACAGCGCAAAGTGGCGCAAAAATGGATAAATTTTGTTCAGTTTTGAGCATATTTTGTCTTTATAAGATTTTTAAAGCAAAAGTATAGCAAAAAGTAGGATAGAAAATGTATTAATTCACGATATAGT
>JAITNC010000041.1 GCA_031290675.1 Campylobacteraceae bacterium
TGAGCAACGAAGATGTAGCGTATGTCTGCGAGCAGATAAAAAAGATAGCCAGAAATCGTGTTTAGGCACTTCCTCACACATTGGGCGGAAGAGTATTTTTACCGCCCTTTGGCCTATCAACGTTTCATATCTTACCTCTTATCTCCATTTGCCCTCATCTGGTGCTTTTGCGCTCAGCTCAGGCGTGCGCTCAAACGACCCGTTGATTATGGAGTGCCTGTTATCAGCGTTGGAAATCTCAACATCGGCGGCAGCGGCAAAACTCCCGTCTCTATCGCCATAGCCAAAAATTTCGCAAAGCCCGCCATAATCCTGAGAGGCTACAAACGCACCTCAAAAGGGCTCGTTGTAGTCAGCAGATACGGCGAGATACTATGTGATGTAAAAACAAGCGGCGATGAGGCTATGTTGTACGCGCAAGAGCTTAAAAACGCCCTCGTGATAGTCAGCGAAGAGCGGACAAAAGCGATACAAAAAGCCAAAGAGTTAGGCGCAGAAGTCGTCATACTTGACGATGGCTTTGGCAAGATAAATATCAAAAAATTTGACATACTGATACGCCCAAACCCCTCACCTGCCAACACATTTTGTATCCCCTCGGGAGCATACAGAGAGAGTATAGGCAACTACAAAAACGCCGACTTGGTTTTGGAAGAAGGTGTAAATTTTGAGCGCATAGTCCACGTAGAAAACGCCGCCGCAAAGATGATTTTACTCACGGCTATCGCCAACCCCGCAAGACTTGAACGTTACCTGCCCAAAAGTGTGATAGGACAAAAAACTTTCGCCGACCACTATAGTTTCAACAAAGATGAGCTTGCAGAGATTTTGCGCAAAAGCGGCGCAGACTCCATACTCACGACAACAAAAGACGCCGTAAAGATGGAAGGGTTTGACCTGCCGCTCTCTATTTTGAAGTTGCAGATAAAACTCTCAAGCGAAGTTATGGGTCAGATAAACAGCTACCTCGCTCGTCTATAAACTCAATCATCTTTTATCAAAGTGCCGTTTTTATCGTAATTTTCATATTTATATATCCCGTCTTTATACGACATATGCGACTTAAGAGAGCCGTCCTCGTAGTATGTCCAAGAGTCATTTTTTGTGCTATTTGACGATAAAACTCCATTTTCATAGTAGTATCTTTTATCGCTCTCGCTTCCGTCTCTTGCGATAAAAATCTCAAGTGAGATATTGCCGCTTTCAAAGTAATGTGTAGCTCCCGCAAAATTACCTCTCTCGTAGCGAAATCTTCCTGCTATCTTGCCAACACTATCGCCGTAGGTAAAATAATGGATACTTTCTCCGTGCTCTCTGCCATTAAGATATGGTGTTTCGCTATCTAACAGGGCATTTTTATATGTTTTGCCCACACCTTGCATTAAGCCGTTTTGATATGTGACCTCGTCCGTCAAAGTGCCATTTTCGTCGTATATTTTACTCACGCCGTGCTTCGTTCCGTTCACAAAATGCTCTTCAGTAGAGTATGTTGCATAACTCAAATGCTTTTGGTTGTATCTTTGCAGACCGTGCTTTTTACCCTCTTTGTAGTTTATCTCAAGCTCTGCGGTAAAAAACTCGCCTTTATCTTCCTTTTTAAGATACGCCCTGCCCTCAGCTTTGCCGTTTTTAAAAGGGATTTTGGCTTTGATTTGCTCATCGTCTATCGTGAAAATGCCCTCAAAGAGCTTATCTGTTGTTAGTTTTAAATCATTATCACGAAAAAAAGAGAACAGATAACTCGTACCATACAAACCATATTTAGCTACCGCACATTTGCCACCATTGGAGCAGCTGTATGTATCGGTGTGTGTACGAATAGTTAGAGTATCTTTGGCGTGTAAAACCGTACCATACAACAACCATATTAAAATCCCCAACACAATCCGCATACTTTAGCCTTGTTTATGAAAAATAATCACACATTATATCACAGCCGAGATTCTTCGCCTTCGCCTCCGAACGACACAAAGAAAGGCAAAGAAAAGAGAGTATCTTTGCGGTTTATAAAATATTTTTTATCAATTCTTAGCTATCATTATAGGCAAATTTTTTTTAGGATAATTTTTATGGGAAGAGCATTTGAATATAGACGCGCCGCGAAAGAGAAACGCTGGGATAAAATGTCCAAAGTTTTTCCAAAACTCGCCAAAGCTATAACCGTAGCGGCGAAACAGGGTGGAAATGACGCCGAGATGAACGCAAAACTGCGCACCGCCATACTTATGGCAAAAGCGCAAAATATGCCCAAAGACAACATAGAAGCAGCGATAAAAAGGGCTTTGGGTAAAGACGCACAAGATATAAAAGAGATACATTATGAGGGCAAAGCTCCGCACGGTGCGCTTATACTCGTGGAGTGCGCTACAGACAACCCCACAAGAACCGTCGCCAATGTCAAAACTCATTTTGGAAAATGCGGCGGGCAGATAGTCCAAAACGGCTCTTTGGAGTTTATGTTTTCCAGAAAAGCTGTTTTTGAGTTTGACAAACCTGCGAGTTTGAGCAAAGATGAGCTTGAGTTGTCGTTGATAGACGGCGGGCTTGAGGAGCTTGAGGAAAATGACGGCGTTTTTTGCGCTTACGCTGATTATTCCAACTTTGGTTCGCTCTCATCTGCACTTGAGGCACTTGATATAGAGCCGAAAAAAGCGGCTTTGGAGTACATACCAAATACCCCCGTTGAATTCAGCGAAGAGCAGCTCGGCGATATCGAAAAGCTCATAGATCGCTTGGAAGATGACGATGATGTGCAGGCAGTTTACACAAATATAGCGTAGATTTGGGATAATTTTGATGTAATTTAACTAATGATTATGAAATTTGAATTTTTTCTTATACCATTTGCTTTTT
>JAITNC010000082.1 GCA_031290675.1 Campylobacteraceae bacterium
TCGCCCCACTTTAACACCTTTCTCAAACAAATTTCCCTATAATTCACTTTTATTCACACACAAAGAAGATATATGCCAAAGATGAGATGTGACCACTGCGGGCTCACCTACGATGAAGAGCTCCTCTTAAAAGATACGGCGTTTACTCCGCCTAAAAATTTTTGCTGCAAGGGCTGTCAAGGCATATTTCACCTCTTAAGCAGCGAAGGGCTGAGCAGCTTTTACGACAAAAAAGGGCGCACATCGTTAGAGCCTCCAAAGACAAGCGGCGGGGATTTGGAGCGATTTGACATGGACGGCTTCAAAGAAAAATACGTCAAAGAAAAAGATGGATTTTGCGAAGTTTCCCTCATCATCTCGGGTATCCACTGCGCCGCTTGCGTCTGGCTCAACGAAAAGATTTTGCACAAAATGGAAGGCGTGATAGAAGCCTCCATCTCGCAAGCCAACAACAAAGCCAAAATACTCTGGGACCCCGAAACCACCTCACTCTCGCACATCATAGAAGCCATCAGAAGTATCGGCTACAACGCCTTCCCGTACGACCCAAAAATCCAAGAGAGCCAAGCGAACGCCGCAAGACGCGAGTATTACTCAAGGCTCGTGTTTGGCATATTTGCCGTGATGAACATCATGTGGATAGCGATAGCCCAATACTACGGCTACTTTTTTGGCATTGAGAAAAATGTCAAGCAAGTGCTTACTTTCGCCGAGTTTTTGCTCGCCACACCAACGCTGTTTTTCACGGGTTCTATATTTTTCAGAGGTGCATATTACGGGCTAAAAAACGGCTTTGTAACGATGGATTTGCTCATCGCTTCGGGCTCAAGCCTCACCTATATCTACTCCGTATACGTGATGTTGAGCGGCATAGGAGAGCCCTACTTTGACTCTGTAACGATGATAGTAACGTTTGTTTTTGCCGGTAAATTTCTTGAAGTTTTGATGAGAAAAAAGGCTGTGGACACGCTTGACACGATATCAAGTATGCTGCCGAGCGAAGTGCTTGTCATCAAAGACGGGGAGAAAGAGTATGTCAATGTTGAAAATGTCCAAATAGGAGATTTGATAGAGCTTAGAGCGAGCGAAAAAGTCGTCATAGACGGCGTATGTGAGAGCGGCGAAGGCTCGTTTGATGAGTCAAGTCTGAGCGGCGAGAGCATACCTGTGCTTAAAATCAAAGGCGACAAGATAACAAGCGGAACGGTATGTTTGGACAGCGTTTTGACGTACAGAGCCTGCTTAAGAGCGCAAGACTCCACCGTAAGCAAGATAGCCACGCTGCTTGAAGACGCTATGAGCAAAAAACCGCACATAGAGCAGCTCGCCAACAAAATATCACGCAAATTTTCATCAACGATACTCTTTATAGCCTTCATCACGCTTCTTTGCTGGTGGTACAACACCGACTTCAACCAAGCCCTCATAGTCGCCATCTCCGTCATAGTGATAGCCTGTCCGTGCGCACTTGGTCTGGCGACGCCCGTGTCTACGCTCGTAGGTCTTGGCGTCGGGGCAAAAAAAGGCGTTTTGTTCAAAGAGAGCATCTTCCTTGAAGCTATGGCAAAGTGCGACGTTTTGGCGTTGGACAAAACCGGAACTATCACTCTTGGCAAACCGGAAGTTGTAAAGGTGGAAAAATACGATGATTTTGACATCTCGCTGCTCTTTTCGCTCGTCAAAAGTTCACTCCACCCCGTGAGCATAGGCGTAGCAAAATATCTTGAAAAAGAGCCCGTAAAAGAGTTAAAACTTGAAAATGTAAAAACGCTTGAGGCTAAAGGCGTTGAGGCTATGTACGGCAAAACTCGCCTGCTCGGCGGAAACGCAAGGCTGATGAAAGAGTTTGGTTTTGAGTGTGAAGAGGGCGAGGCTACGGACTTTTGGTTTGCGGCGGACGGAGCGCTCAAAGCTCGTTTTACGCTCAAAGATATGCCTCGCAAAGACGCCAAAGAGACGATAAGCAAGATAAAAAGTATGGGCATAGAGGTCGTCATGCTCACGGGCGACAATGCTCGCGCGGCGAAAGATACGGCGCAGCTCGTCGGTATAGAGAGTTACCATCACTCTTTGCTGCCGCAGGATAAGGCTGATTTTATAGAAAATCTCAAAAAAAGCGGCAAAAAAGTCGTTATGGCAGGCGATGGCATAAACGATACGTTAGCGTTGGCAAAAAGCGACATCGCCCTCTCGCTCGGCAGCGGCACAGATATAGCTGTCGGGGTCAGCGATGTGGTGCTTATGAACGACTCCCTTAAAGCACTTGGGCTGGCGTTTGAGTTATCAAGAAAAACATACAGAACCGTCAAGCAAAATATCGCTTTTTCCATACTCTACAACGCCACAACGATACCTTTGGCGGCGGCGGGATTTGTTATGCCGCTCATCGCCGCGCTGTCTATGTCGTTTAGCTCGCTGGTCGTCGTGGCAAACGCTTTGAGAATAAAACTGAAAGGTCGTAAATGAGTACTGTTGTGCTGGTGATGATGATAAGCGTTTCGCTTTTTTTGGGGGCGTTTGGGGTTTTTGCGTTTATCTGGGCGCTGAGAACAGGGCAATTTGACGATAGAAGCAAGTTTTTGGACGCTGTACATTTTGACGGCGTTGATGAATTAAACGAAGCGGCTATGCTTGAAAATAGAAAAAAAGAGGCGATAAAGAGGAAAAAAGAAAAGGGGTATAGACCACCTGACTAAGATATATAATCTTGTAAATTTGCCCTTGTGTCATTGTTGTAAATGTTAAAATATTCGTTGACACTTTTAGCAGTCATCAAGAAGTCAGTTATAACCAAACAAATGAGATAAACTACAATGTTTATCATCAACTCTCACCACTGAATAACACAGTGAGAGTGAGAAGGTTTGGAAATATAAACTATAATGTTTTAACATTACAATCAAAGGAGATTAACTACAATGTTTAACATAAAGCAAGACAACACAGTACATAGAGAACAGATAAAGAGAACAGAGGCATTTGATTGGCGAGTATGAGTTGATTAAACTAAAGCAACACCCGTCATTTAAACAGGTAAGTGAGTTTTATGACAGACACAACATCAAGAAACAGAACTTCTTCAA